>JAUXBO010000114.1 GCA_030619345.1 Candidatus Zixiibacteriota bacterium
AACTCTGTGGTGGCCCCGAGGTCCGCAGCCATTTTTACTTTTTCGTCCAGCAGTTTGGCCATGAAGATAATCCACCAGACCGCCTGTGCAATTAGAACAACGACAATCGAAATGAACAGGACTAGCGCTGCCCGCGGACTGGGGTTCATAGACTCCTCGTATGAATCGCGATGATCATGAATTGGAATCTACAAAAAAGAGACGGGATTGGCAAAGAGAGAGATTTGTAATTCGTCAGGTCGAGGGGCTTGATCAGCCTGTTTTTATGCGGTTGAGTCTCAGCGAATTGCTGACTACAAAAAATGAAGAAAAAGCCATTGCTGCGGCTGCAACTATCGGCGACAACGACCAGCCAAACATGGGGTAGAAAAGCCCGGCGGCCAGTGGTATGGCAGCTATATTATAAAAGAAGGCCCAAAACAGATTCTGCCTGATTATCTTCAAGGTCAGCGCCGAAAGCTCAAACATCTTGATGACGCTGTTCAGGTCGGGCCGCACGAGGACGACACCTGCCGCTTCCCTGGCTACGTTGGCTCCGCTTCCAATGGCAACACCAACATTGGCCATAGCCAGGGCCGGTGCATCGTTGATTCCATCGCCGACCATCGCCACTTTGAATCCTGACTTACGATAAGACTCGACTATGAATTTCTTTTGTTCCGGCTTGATTTCGGCCTCAAACGAATCGACTCCAACAAGTGAGGCGATTCCTTCAGCCGTCATCCGATTGTCGCCGGAGATCATCAGGACTTTCTTGTCCGCCTTCTTAAGTTGAGTAACTACTTCCGAAGCTTCGCTTCTTAGAACATCGGCCAAGGAAACAGAACCAACAATGAGTCCGTCAAGGGCGGCGAAAACTACTGTTCTGCCTTTTGACATTTCCTGGGTGCCATCCTCCAGAGCCGAGCCCAGATCGACTTCGTTTTCTTCCATCAGTGCCCGACTGCCGATCAGAACCTGATTCCCGTCGCAGTCGGCTTTGATTCCAAAACCCGGTAATGCCTCAACTTCTCGCACTGTTCGACTTTCGATCTGCTGTGCATCCATGTAACGAGTGATGGCGTGGGCGACCGGATGTTCCGACCGACGTTCGGTAGATCCAATGATTCTGATCAAGTTTCTCTCTGAGAGCTTACCGTATGTCTGAATCCCGACTACATCCAGCCGACCGTGTGTCAGTGTGCCGGTTTTGTCAAAAACCACGGTGTCAATATCATTGAGGTCTTCAAGGACATCGCCGCCGCGAATAATGATCCCTTCGCGAGCTGCCCGTCCGGTTCCGGCCAGAACGGCTGTTGGTGTTGCCAGACCGAGCGCACAGGGGCAGGCAATAATCAAAACAGAGACTACCGATTTGATCAACATAGGACTGTCGGGGGCCAGCCAGAACCAGATTGCAAAAGTTGTGACCGCAATAGCCAGTACTATTGGTACAAAAACTCCAGCCACCTTGTCGGCCAGTCGTTGAATCGGCGCTTTCCGACTTTGTGCTTCGCTCACCATCCGAATAACCGAATTGAGAAAGCTCGCTTCGCCGGTTCTGGTGACTTTCATCTTAAACGCAAAATAGCCATTTAGCGAGCCGCCGATAACTTCGGAACCCACCCTTTTTTCCTGCGGAAAAGATTCGCCGGTCAACAGCGATTCATCGATCACCGGGTTTCCTTCGGTTACTTCACCGTCGGTCGGGACCTTTTCGCCCGGTCGGACTATTAGCTGCATGCCGGGCTTGGCAATAGCGGCATCGATCTCAATCTCAACGCCGTTGATAACGGCCAATATTTTCTCCGGACGTAGATTACTAAGGGCACGGATTGCTTCACCGGCATTCATTTTAGAGCGTGATTCCAGGAAACGACCGATGAGAATCAGGGCTATAATCATACCTACCGATTCGAAATAGAGTTGGCTCGTAGATTCTGATCGCAGTGAACTAATATATGAATAGAGGCTCCAGCCATAAGCGGTGAGTGTCCCGATAGCTATCAGGCTGTTCATATTGGCCGCAAAGCGTAACAACTGTTTGAATGCATCGAAAAGAATAATTGGTCCTGCGATAATTAGTGCAACCGTGGCCAGGACCAGTTGAATCGCTCCGCTCAGTGCATAAGACATCGGCAGCCCGGAAGTGAACATCGGCAGCATTGACACGACCATAAGGGGAAAAGCCACTGCCACGGCCACTCTCATATTTCGACGGGCGCTCTGAACCTCTTTTTGGTTGAGTTCGCTGATATCGGCATCCCCCGGTTGGGCGCCGAAGCCGAGTGCTGAGATTCGCTCGATAATCCGGTCCTGATCAACAAGAGCGGTGTCGAAATTGACGACGGCTGAATTCAGGGTCAGGTTGACCCGGCATTTATCTACACCATCGACTTTTGCCAGACCCTTTTCTATGGTCGCCACACAGGAGGCACAGTGGATACCATCGATTCTCAACGATAGTTGTTCGGTTTTACTCATGACAGGATATTATAACAAAAAAAATTGGAAAAGATCTCAAAAAAATTATCGGACGCCAAGCAAGGTGAGAAGCAAGGGGCTATTTCTCGTTTAGGATATACTTACGGGGATCGTAATACTTGCCGTTACGAATAACTTCGTAATGAAGATGAGGACCCGTAGAGTAACCGGTAGAGCCCATGAGTGCGACTACATCGCCGCGTTTGACTTTCTGGCCCCGCTTGACCTTAATTTCGCTCAGATGGCCATATCTGGTTACGAAACCATAGCCGTGCTGTATAACTATCAATTTGCCGAGTCCGGTGGTTCGCCCGATCTTGCTTATTTTTCCATCGGCTGTTGCAATGATCGGGGTCCCGGTTCGGTTGGCCAGATCAAGTCCCCGGTGCATCTGTAGGTAGCCGGTGAAAGGATCATGTTTCATGCCGAAACCTCTGGAGAGCCATCCTTTGGCAGGCCAGATCGAAGGCGTGTGGCGCAGGCGGTCTTCGATTTTGAGAAGAGCTTCTTCGACTTCACCAAATTTCTCCAGTTCAAACTGGGAAAGAGTCAACAATCCGTCGACTTCCAATTCGGTTAGATAGGCCGACTTTCGCCCCGGTGTCATTACGGCCAGCATCGGCGGTTCCGGACCGCCAATTCCCAACTGCCGTTCCTCTTCGTTAATCTCAGGAAGTTCGAATATCGCTCTAATAGATGCTTCTTTTTTGACCAGTGTACTGTAGCGATTTTCTACTTCGGCCAAATTCCAGCGCATCTTTTCAAACTTATTCTGCAAAGCTACGTTCTCCTGACGGAGTTGCTCCAACTGGTTTTCTGTTACTCTGTCGGTGAAGAACTGGGCCGAAAGGAAAAAACTGGCCAATAGCAGGGTAAGAACCGCTGCCACGGACAGATATATTGCGACCAACGGGATGTTGATTTGGCGGGAGATTCCCGAAGACCCGGGAATCATCATGAATGTGAATTTCTTTTTCAGCATCTCTTATTGTCAACCAGACTACGCTATAATCCTAATCCGAAATGGAAGAGTCAAGTTTTTATACCAAACAAGCGCTGAAAGTAAGGTGTCTCATCCGATCTGTCAAGGGGCTGACAGATTATTTTATCAGAACATATTCCTGTTTGAGCACCTTGTTAACAATTTTGGCCAGTTTTTCCGACTCCAGATTCTGTAAACTGTACAGATGCCAGTATCTTTTGTATGGCAACGGTACATATATTCTCTTTTTCTTGGATTCAGCCATCGGACAACCTTTCGTCGTTTCTGCCGACCGATTATCCACATGACTAAATCAATTATCAATATCGGTTCAACAGAGTTTTCCATTAAGCGGATTGTATCCGTTAGCGGATACTATCCGATTGCGGGTAATTTCCAAAAGAGACAAAAGCGAATCGTGTGCCGAAGTTAGCTGTCTCGGCAAGACTTTGGTGGGCAAGTTAAGATGTTGTTAGCCAGTGAATTACGTTGGGATAAGCCGGGTGAATTGGCGCTTTGAATTGAGATGAGGCGGCCGAGTATGGGAACTGGCCCATATTGTTTAGGCGAATTATCAACTGTTGCAGCGCTTGAAAAGGTTGGTCTAAAAGCGTATTCTTGTGATTGGAAGAGATAAAAATGAAATCAGATTCTTGAGGATTTAAGATGACTGACTTGCGAAATAAGATAGTTCTGGTGACGGGAGCATCGTCTGGAATAGGGGAGAGTTGTGCACGCCGATTTGCGAAAGTCGGAGCCCGTCTGATATTGGCTGCCCGGAGACTGGATCGGTTGAAGAAAATAGCTGAAAAGTTGGGTGCCGATTGTCACCTTTTGAACTTGGACGTCCAAAATCGTGAAGAGGTTGAAGAGTCGATTTCGGCGCTGCCAGCAGATTGGTCGGCAATAGATATTCTGGTCAACAACGCCGGATTGTCACGTAACCTGGCCAAGTTACATGAAGGGAATATCGATGGGTGGGAAGACATGATCAATACCAATATAAAAGGATTGCTCTACGTCTCCAGAGCGGTGATTCCAGGCATGGTCAAGCGGGGGAGTGGGCATGTTATCAATATCGGTTCAATTGCCGGACGAGAGGTGTACCCGAACGGCAATGTCTATTGCGCTACCAAACACGCCGTTGATGCCTTGACCAAAGGAATGCGCATCGACCTGGTGGAAAGTCCGGTTAGGGTAACAACTGTAGATCCGGGATTAGTCGAAACCGAGTTCTCACAGGTACGCTTTTATGGAGACAAAGAGCGGGCGTCTACGGTCTACCAAGGTTTCAAGCCGTTGACCGGTGCTGATGTTGCCGAATCGGTTGTCTGGGCGGCTTCACAGCCTCAGCATGTAACCATTGCCGAGATTCTGATCCTGCCCACAGCTCAAGCGTCAGCTACTTCGGTGAACAAATCGATCGGTTGAGCTGCGCCGACTCTGATTAGTTGAAATAGCGATGGTCGGTCTGGTCTACCTGATAATATTTGTTAGCTCCACCATCGACCGGCCGTAATTGATCCAGCCAGCAGGCTTCATCATTTCGGTGGCAAACCAGCAATCGCTGTTCGTCGGCCGCATGCTTGGCCCGGTGGTATTTCAGGTAAATGTGCCGATGGTCGACACCTATGATCTCGATCTTGCCGGATTCATGTGACATACAGTACTTGACTCGCTTGCCCAACCCGGAGCAGAGTTTTTTGGCCTGTTCCACCTTGTGGTAAGATTCGACGATCGGCATCTCGTACGGCTCGTTACCGGCTGTCGGCCGCCCCTGGAAGACATAATACTGACTGACGCCCATAAATGACAATTCGTTCCAGAGTTGCGCCATTGCTTTGGGGTCATCGGATATTCCGCGGAGGATAGGATTCTGATTCATACAGATTACACCAGCCTCAATTACTCGTCTGATAGCCTCCCGCGACTGCTTAGTCAATTCACGCGGGTGATCATAGTGACACATTAGATATATCCGACGATCCGGCAAGGAATGCTCCTTGAACAGATCGATCAGTGACTGGTCATTGAGAAACCGATAAGGATTGAAGGCGGGCATTTTGGAACCGATTCTTATGATCCGGACATGGTCAATGGTGCGGAGACGTTCCAATATCTTAGCCAATTTAGGGGTTTGCAGAATTAGAGGGTCACCGCCGGTCAAAAGAACGTTGTTGACCTCAGAATGTTCTTCAATATACCGAAGGCCTTCTTCCAAATCGTACTGCACTTCATCGTTACCGTTCATAAACAAACGCTTGCGAAAACAGTAACGGCAAAATCCACCGCAGACTTCGTTAACCAAAAGCAGAACTGTCGATCCATACTTGTGTTGAACCCCTTTGCGGACAGTTATAGCCTTTTCGTCGGAAGCGTCGAGCTGGCCCCACTCATTGAGTTCGTTCTCATGAGGGATGATCAGCTTCCTTATCGGATCTCTGGGATCATTCCAGTCGATCAGGTTGAGGTAGTAGTCATTCGCCCTGAAAGCATATTTTTTTGAAACTTCGCTCAGCTTCGCGCGTTCTTCCTCAGACAAATGATTCAGGCGATCAACGTTCAAGACATATCGAGCCTTTTTTCTCTTTTCAGACGTAGTTACAGCACGGAATTTTTCCATTGTGAGGCCTCCTTTCCTAGTCCGGACGTTTTTCACAGACCCCAGCCAACACAATTGTGCTGTTCTCTAGTTGGTGGTTCTGAAAGCCGGGGTGACGCTGTGAAACACAATCATCAATGATGGTTCCAATCAGCGATGCAGGTTAAAACGCCTAATTCCAGCCGTATCGAAGCGACGTGAGTCACTTCCGACACTCTTAATATACGAAGGATTCTGTCGATCAGCAAGCTCGCCAGCCCTTTTATTTAGTTTTCTTAACTACCGAGTGACTGAGTAAGGTGTGCTAAAGCACTGTGCAGGAACGTGATACGCCGCCCTCCGTGTTAATAGGAGGCCTATGTTATCGTCTTATTACCAGTGCTATTCCACCCAGAATGAGTACCGCACCATAGACTGTCGGCATGGTCAGTTGTTCTCCGGCCAGACCCACTCCAATAAGAATTGCGACCAGGGGAGTGATGAAGGCGATAAACGAGACGCCCACGGCCGAGATCCTGGCCAGAAGCCAGTAGTATCCCGCGAAAGCGATGACCGACCCAAAGACAGCCAGAAAGAGGATTGAAGAGACTGATGATTGTGTGATCCGAAAATCACCCACGTCTTCGAATACAAAAGCTGCCAATATGAGTGGCAGCCCACCCAGGGCCGTCTGTAGCCCGGCTGAGACAAAAATATCATCTTGTACGAAGAACTTCTTGTGCAACATCATTCCATAGGCGGACGCTAAAGAACTGGCCAGCGCCAGAATTGTCCCCAGAAACAGGTCACCCGACACATTCAACGTGTCGACCGAGATTACTACAATTCCTCCGAGCCCGAGAGCAAGCCCAACCCACATAAGAGAGGTGGTACGCTCCTGTTTAAACATGAGAGCTGCCAAAATGGCCACGAACAGTGGGAAAGATGCAAACAGGACAGCAGTCAGCGAGGACGAGATGTGCATTTCAGCGAAATAAACAAGCGCGTATCCGCCGCCATACATGTAGAGACCGGGGTAGGCGCGCTTCAGCATTTCCAGCCAGGTCTTGGGGAAAGGGGATTTTCTGAGCTTAGCGATAGTAAGAAAGATGGCCACCACCAGGATGAATCTAAGGGCGGCGGCAGTGAGTGGTGGGGAATCCTCCAGACCGATCTTTATCATAATCCAGGTCGAACCCCAGATGATACAGAGCAAGATGTATATCGAAGAAACCATGACCTCGAATTAGCCGAGTTAGGTTGTCATAGTCAAATGGTACTACGTAAATTGTTACCACTTTCTACCGAAAAGTGTGAAAAACTATTTGATTCTATGCGTTGTGTTCTGGATATTTTCGCTTCACTTGAAAGGAGTCAACATCGTGGATTACAAAGAGGGCGTTATTAAAAACACAGAATTCTTCACAACTTCCGAATTGGCTCAGAAGTTGAAAATGAACGTTCAGGTCATAACTCGCAAGATTCAGGCGGGTGAAA
>JAUXBO010000303.1 GCA_030619345.1 Candidatus Zixiibacteriota bacterium
TTATTTCCGACCAAACCGAATATGGCGATCCGGACAAACGCAGCATGGAACACAGTCCCGGCCCAGCCAGCTGGATCAGATCAGGATTGATTTGTGCTCCGAGAACGGTTGAGATAAGCTGCGGCAGGTGTGAAATCTCGGACACGAGTTCGTCGTGCATCAAAGGAGAAATAAAAGCCGGAGTAACACCAAGTTTTTGAACCATCCAGTCGAGCCGTGCTTTGTTCGGTCGGTCGAGTTCTATCGAATCATCAAGATACCAGACATAATTGTCAAAGAGCCGATCATCTGAGTTTTCGAATCCTTTGCGCTCACGTCCGGCCATCGGATGCGAAGCAATAAACTGGACATTTCCCCCAAACTTTAGTGACGCGGCCAGCTTTGCAATAGGTTGCTTGACTGCACCAGTATCTACAATCAGACAGTCGCAAAGGTCTTTCGATTTAGCCAGCCGTTTGAGAAGGCCTTCATTGGCAACATGAGGCGCGGCGAGAACGATTACGTCACTGTTTTCAATCGCTTTGTTAAAACTGCTTTCAACTCTGACTCGGAACCGTCGATCTTTTTTCAGACGGGTCAGAACCGCGGCGCGATCGAAGGCGACAATCTCCGGTGATCGATTGGGACCTCCTTTTTGGAAGTCGAGCGCCATGCAGCCGCCAATAAGGCCAAAGCCGCAGATTGCGATCTGTCGAATATGCTGTGGCATAGTTACATTTTCTCCGGAGCTTTGAGACCAAGTAGGTAAAGACCATCGGCTATTACTGTCCTCACTGAAGAGACCAGTGCCAATCTGGCCCGGGTTCTATTTTGGTCCTCTGACACAATTTTGTCAATGCGTCCCGCCTTGTCTTTTCGCTGATACACTTTATTGAAAGCCGAGGCGATTTTCAAAAGTTGTGCCGTAATCAGGTATGGTTCGTAATCCCGCGCCGCGTCTTTGATAACTTGCGGATAATCGGCCATCAATTCTATTACGCGCTGTTCTTCTTCGCCCGCAAGCTGGGAATAATCTATATCCGGAGTAATCTCAATACCGCCCTTTTCGATGAGTGAAGTCAGACGAGCATGAGTGTACTGGAGGTAAGGACCGGATTCACCCTCAAAGCTGAGGACTTCTTCCCAGATAAAACTAACATCCTTCTGACGGCGCACAGACATCTGCGAAAAGATAACTGCCCCCACGCCGATATCTTCCGCAATTTTGGGATAGTCGCCAAGTCCCGATTTCTGAGAAGAATTCTCGATCAGTTCGGGATTTTTCTCCGCAATCTTTTCTGTGGCCAGTTGTGTAGCCTGAGTTAGAACATCCTCAAGAACAATGATCTTACCGGCTCGCGTAGATAAAGTCTTATCCCCGAATTTCACCCATCCGAACGGGATATGTTTTGCTTTGCCAGACATCCGATTCGATTCGGGAAGGTCTTCGGCCTCTTCAAGCATGGCAATTACTTTGAACGCCTGCTTGAAATGATCGGCCTGAGAACTGCCAACGACATAAAGCGATTGAGCAAAGTGATATTTTTCCCATCGCTGGACCAGACCGGCGATATCCCTCGTGGCATAAAGAGTAGCGCCATCTTTCTTTTTCAGTAAGGCGGGCGGCAATTGATCATCATGGAGATCCACGATCAAAGCTCCCTCGGATATCGAAGTCAATCCGGCCCGAGTGAGTCGGTCGATTACCGGCTGCATTTTATCATTGAGCGCAGCTTCACCAGTGATTACGTCGAACTCCACTCCAAGAATTTCATATATCCGGTGGAACTCTTTGAGTGAGACGTCTCTGAACTGCTTCCATAGCCTGACCATCTCATCGTCACCCTTTTCAAGCAGTTGGAAGGCTTCTCTCGCTTGATCGTTGAGGGAGTCGTCGGTCTCGGCTTCATCATGGAATCGGACATATAGTTTTACCAGATCTTTAACATCACCACTGTCAGTTTCCTCTTCTTTGGACCATTTTTGGTAGGCGACAATCATCTTGCCAAACTGAGTGCCCCAATCGCCGAGGAAATTAATTCCAACGACATTGTATCCGAGCTTGCCAAAAATCCGTCTTAACGAATTCCCAAGAATGGTTGTCCTAAGATGACCAACGCCGAATGGCCGGGCTATGTTGACCGAAGAATACTCCACTAGGATCGTCTGGTCGTGACCGGAATTGTCCGAGCCGTATGCGTCGCCTTGACCGAGAATTCGACTTAGTGTATCCCGGGCCTGAGCAGTTGGATCAGTTCTGACATTTATAAACCCGGCAATCGATTCAGTAGAAATCAGGGACGGCTCGCTCAATTCTGAAAGCAGGTCGTTGATCCTCTGAGAAACTGCCGCCGCGATCTGAGGAGGTTTATCGGCGAGAATCTTGGAATATCGAAATACCGGAAGCGCAAATCGCCCCATAGAGGGGTCTTTCGGCTTCTCGCTCAACGAGGTAATATCCTTTGTGGAAAA
>JAUXBO010000186.1 GCA_030619345.1 Candidatus Zixiibacteriota bacterium
TACTGTTTGGACCAGGCGGGGGATTTGTCAAGGCCGGGAGGGGTCAGGCGACGTGCCCCGGTACCGGTGATGTCCGATATCCAGATGGAGCCATCGGTAGTCGAAAAGGTCAGCCATTTTGAATTGGGCGACCATGATGGCGTATATGTATTCAAATAAGTCGATACGGGCGGTGAAAAGACGAGATAACGCTCGGAGAAGTCCGTAGTCGTAATATACAGGCCAGCATCGTTCAGGTTATTATTGATATAGGCAATCCACTGGCCATCAGGGGAGAAACAGGGTGAGACGAGATTCTTATTTTTCATCGCCATCACCTTGATTTTTTCAATCGAAGTCATAATCTCAGTTTCAGCGAGAACCGCGATTCCCTGTGGTTTCTTTTGAAAGAAGTGAACGAACGCAATCTTGCCGTCGCTGCTTCGCGATGGAGAGATAAAGAATTCTTCGTCCTCCTCCATCTGCTGCCAGTCTTTACGGAGAATCTCGGCAGTGCCGTCGATACCATCCATCATACACAATTGGTAATTGGGCATAGGGGAGTTAGCCATATTTGCGTTGAGATCTTTCCAGAAAATAATCTTGCCGTCGGGTCCCCATTCCGGATCGCGGCTGCCGAGATCATCGGTCAGGCGATACCACCACTGCCGGCTATTGGCTTCCATGGAATCGAGGTAGGCAACGAAGATATCGTACAACTTGTGTTTGCCACCGAGCAGGTCCGGTCCGCGCATATCAAGCTGGCCGGAGCGGGTGAACAATATCTGACGCCCGTCGGGTGACCAGCTGAGGCGTCCGTCGGCGTTGGTGACCTCGGTCACCATCTGGATGTCGCTGGCGGCCGTATTCATGACCCAGATATTGCCATCGCGGATGAAGGCAATCTTACCGGTCGGTTGGCCCAGATCGCCCGCCTTTTCGGCAGGCAGTTTGTCGAGTGCGTTTGCAGTCGAGAAAGAAACGGTCAGTATAGTCAGGGCAATGAACAGGGAACGGAAGGCCTTATGAGCTTTTGTCAAAATATGAGTTCTCCAGTACTTACAATTAGCTTCAACTTAAGTCTCTAAAAGAAACGATCAGTTCATTGCCTGTCAATACTATTTGTGTGCAGATTCTTACCAGTTGAAGAATCTCTTAATCTCGAGTTTTCCACGAACTCCGGAGAAATTGAGGTCAATCCGGCCCTCTTCGGTACCGTCCACGGAGGCAACTATCTCCTGATCTATTGAGTTATACCAAGCAACATTTGTGAAGTTCAGGTAAAAGTAACTCATATCGGCGCCGAATGAAAGACCGTAGAAATTTAACGGATAATCCATACCAAGACCGGCGGAAAGACCGGGGGCGTTCCCTTTGAACGTATTATTGGACGTGGCCGTATTGGATGTGGTCAAATTATAGTTAGGGTAAGCGTCCCAAACATCCCAGCTAACCTGGTAAAATCCAGCGGTGAGACCACCACGAAGCGAGAGTTGGGTGATCCCTTCGGAGATAGTAGGATTGCCCTTGAAATAGTACTGCAGGCCGGTAGAGACACCAAACACTGCTATTTCGGACTGGAGGTTGGTTACGGACGTCTGCAGTCCACCGGAAGGAGTGTAAGAATAATCACCTTCTTCGTTCTGACCGAGCTGCATCCAGTATTCGCCCCCAATAGACCAGGCAAATCTCTCCTTAAATATTGATCCAAATTCAAGACCAAATGAATTGGCCTGTTCCAGCCAGCCAACCGAGCCACTATTGAAATTGTTCGTTTCTATGGTTGCAAAGTCATTGTAATCGTTGTGACGGTTGATCCGGTTTGACGAAAAATTGGCAGAAATCCATCCGAGTTTGCGAACGTGTTTCTTCTCAATTTTTTTTAAATACCGATTGACGATTTCATCTTCTGTCTCAGCCTTAGCCGGAACAGAGCTTAGGGCGAATATCGCCAAAGCTACAATGAGAATAGCTCTTTGAAAACGCATAGGGCCTCCTGAAAATTGATATAATTCGATTTTCTTTATTTATCGGCCACCGGGCGCAAATTCTTGATTTATCCTGAGAGCTTTAAGAGAAAGAAAAAGGCGGGTCAAACGACCCGCCTTGTAAGGGCTATTGAGCTGTTGGACAGCTACTTGTCTGTCATAGAGTAGTCCATTTTGGCCAGTTGGCTGTACAAATTCCAACGCCGATCACAATCGATCTGGGCGGCGTCCATGAGTTTCCGGTATCTCTCAGGATCCTTGCCTTTCAGTGCTCGGTAACGGTTTTCTCCAGAGGCGTATTCCTCGAAGGAAATCGAGGGCGCTTTGCAGTCCAGTTGGAGTGGATTCTTGCCCTGATCGATGAGCGTGGGATCATAGCGGTACATCAGCCAGTGGCCGGACTTGACGGCTTTTTCTTCTTCGGCTAATCCGTGGGCCATGTTGATACCGTGGGCGATACAATGGCTGTAGCAGATCAGCAGTGATGGGCCATCGAACTGCTCGGCCTCAACCATCGCCTTAACGGTCTGATTGTAGCTGGCGCCGATCGCCAGTTGCGCGATGTAAACACTGCCGTACGACATTAACATCAGTCCGAGATCTTTTTTCGGCGAAGGTTTTCCGGCGGCTGCAAACTTGGCGATCGAGCCGCGCGGAGTTGCCTTGGACATCTGTCCGCCGGTGTTCGAATATACTTCAGTGTCGAGCACCAGCAGATTCACGTTTTTCCCCGAAGCGAGAACGTGATCAAGGCCACCGAAACCGATGTCATAAGCCCAGCCGTCACCACCAATGGCCCAGACTGATTTTTTGACCAGGAATTTGGCGATTCTTTTCAGTGAATCGACTTCTTCCGACGAAGAAAGATCGTTGAGTTTTTTAAGAAGTATCTCGACTCGACCGCGCTGAGTCTCAATGTCTTCCTGTTTGGTTTGAACGGCGCTCTTCAACTCATCATACATATTGGGGACAAGCTTCTTGACAAGCTCCAGAGCGCATTCTTGGAGTTTATCGGCCGTGAGTCGCATACCCATGCCGAACTCGGCTGTGTCTTCAAAGAGCGAGTTGGACCAGGCCGGACCGAGCCCGTCATATCGGACACAGTAAGGAGTCGTAGGTAAATTACCGCCATAGATGGAACTGCAGCCGGTAGCATTGGCACAGAGTGCACGATCTCCGAATAGTTGAGTCATCAGCTTGACGTACGGGGTCTCGCCGCAACCCGAACAAGCCCCTGAGAATTCAAACAACGGCTGTACGAACTGCGAACCTTTGACGGTTTCAATGTTAAAGAGGCTCTTGTCGGGTTCAGGCAATTTGTTAACAAAGAAATCCCAATTCTCCCGTTCCTGCTCACGCAAAGGAGTCTGTGGGGTCATGTTGATCGCCTTAAACTCAGTCTTATTACCCTCCGCGTCTTTCTTCACGACCGGACAGGCCATCACGCATAACTCACATCCGGTGCAGTCCTCAGGCGCGACTTGCAGCGAATAATACAATCCTTTGAATTGTTTGGTTTTAGCATCAACGAATTTGAAGCTTTCCGGTGCGCCGTCAAGGGCATCCTTTTCGAACACTTTCGGTCGGATGGCAGCATGTGGGCAAACCAACGAGCATATATTGCACTGAATGCAGGTCTCGGTATCCCATACCGGTATGTCAACGGCAATATTCCGCTTTTCGTATTGCATAGTCGCCGTTGGGTAGGTTCCGTCGAGAGGGAAGGAGGAAACCGGCAGGTCGTCGCCGCGACCGATAATGATTTCAGAAGTTACCTTCTGAACAAAATCCGGAGCGTTTTTCGGTACTATAGGCGGGCGTCCCGTATTACTTGTAATCTCCTGAGGATAATCCACCTTTTCAATCGCTTTCACCGCTCCGTCGACGGCGGCAAAGTTCATATTGACGACCTTCTCGCCTTTGGATCCATAAGTATCGACGATTGCTTTCTTGATGGCCTCGATCGATTTATCCTAGGGAAGGATATCTGAGATATAGAAGAACGCGGTTTGCATAATCATATTGATGCGACTGCCCAGCCCAATGGCCTTGCCCAGTTTGAGGGCATCGATAACGTAAAATTGCGCCTTCTTGGAAATGATCTCCTTCTGTACTTCTCTTGGCAATTCGTCCCACACTTCCGCAGCCGAGAAGGGGCTATTGAGCAGGAATGTGCCGCCTTCGCTCAACTTCTCAACCATTTCATATTTCTCAAGGAAGGAGAAATTATGACAGGCCACGAACTGTGCCTGACTTATCAGATAAGGTTTGCGAATCAGCTCTTTTCCAAAGCGAACATGAGAGACGGTAACAGCGCCTGCCTTCTTGGAGTCATACACGAAATATCCTTGCGCGTAGTTATCCGTATTCTTGCCTATAATCTTAATGGAGTTCTTGTTAGCTCCAACAGTGCCGTCGGCTCCAAGACCAAAGAACATGCCCCTGAAATTATCCCCTTCGATATCAAATGATAGATCAGGAGTAATGGAAGTAAAGGTGACGTCATCTTTGATTCCGACCGTGAAATGACTTTTCGGTTGGTCATTTTCAAGGTTGTCAAAGACTGCTTTGGCCATCGGTGGGTTGAATTCTTTGGAGCCCAGCCCATAGCGCCCACCAACGATCAACGGACGTTTCGTAAATGGGGCTTTATTTGTATCGAGTGCCTCATTAATGGCTGTTTGTATATCGATGTAAAGAGGTTCACCAACTGAGCCGGGTTCTTTTGTACGATCAAGGACAGCTATTGCTTTCGTGGTCGATGGCAGGGCATTAACAAAGGCATCGATTGAGAACGGCCGATAGAGTCTGACTTTGATCATGCCGATCTTCTCGCCGCGCTCAACGAGATGATCAACTGTCTCGTGGACCACTTCGGCACCCGTGCCCATGATGATTACAATTCGTTCTGCTTCCGGATGGCCGAAGTAATCAAAGAGTTTATATTTTCGTCCAACTACTTTGGCGAATTTGTCCATTGCCGTCTGAACGTGGTCGGGTGCAGCTGAGTAAAATTTGTTTACAGTTTCGCGTGATTGAAAAAAGACGTCCGGATTTTGTGAGGTCCCCTTTATGGTTGGGTTGTCTGGTGAAAGAGCGCGACTGCGGTGGGCAGCGATTGTTTTGGCGTCCATCACAGATCGCATGTCGTCAAAAGAAATCTCTTCGACTTTCTGTACTTCGTGAGAAGTACGGAAACCGTCAAAAAAGTGAACAAAGGGGATGCGGCTTTGTAAAGAAGCGGCTTGCGAAATCAAAGCCATGTCCATCACCTCCTGGACAGAGCCGGAGGCGATAAGACCAAAGCCGGTGGAACGGCAGGCCATAACGTCGCTATGGTCGCCGAAAATCGAGAGGGCATGAGTGGCCACGGCCCTGGCCGAGACGTGGAATACGGTGGGGGTCAGTTCTCCGGCGATCTTGAACATATTTGGAATCATCAGCAGAAGGCCCTGAGAAGCGGTATAGGTGGTCGTCAGGGCGCCGGTCGTCAGGGCGCCGTGTACGGCACCGGAGGCGCCA
>JAUXBO010000088.1 GCA_030619345.1 Candidatus Zixiibacteriota bacterium
AGCATTCCGTTCGGAGAGTTTCTCCGGCGATGAATGCTCGCATAAGAACATTTCTCATCTTGATGGCCGGACCGGCCAGCGCACTGTTGGTGGCTGTGACGGTTTTTACGGCTGCAATGTGGTTCCAACAGGTGAGCATATTAGGCGGGTTTGAACTTCTATCAATCCTGATAGCCACCCGGCTCGGTTTTGTGCTGCTTCGTCCAGACCGACCGGTTCTGAAAACACCAATCATGCACCGTCGGATGAGTCATGTTGCAACCGAAGAGTCGATCCAACTTCTGATCCTGGTGACAACTTGTTGGTTGTTTGATGCTGCCTTGCCACGCATGGCGGCTGTTATATTTGCGACCGGCAATATTTTATCTCAAATGATTCTGTTGTCGGCGACCAAGAGGATTCTAAAAAAACTGCGCAGCTCGTCCCGTTGCGAACATGGCATAAAGTGCAATAGTCAGGCGATCATTGTCGGCACCGGAAGGCGAGCCAAGGAGGTGGCGGACCTGATTCTTGATTGTCCTGAGATGGATACGGCCCTGATCGGATTTCTTGATTACGGTCCCCGTCGTCTGTGGAGTTATCGGGAAATACCGATTATTGGACATCCTGATGATCTGGAGAAACTAGCTTCAGCCGGTCACCTCGACTCGGTAATTCTTGCCGTTGATCTCGATGATATGCCCCACACGCATAACCTGTTCACGACTGCCGAAAAAATGGGTGTACCAATTTGCTTTATGCCGGACATCTATCGCGGAACGATCACCCACGCAAAAACGGCGCATCTCAATGGATTTCCGGCGATCATTTATCGTGCAATTCCCGAAGGAAAACTTTCGCTGTTAATCAAAAACAGTTTCGATCGCTTAGGAGCCTTGATCGGGATCATCCTGATGGCTCCCTTGATGCTTGCGACTGCTGTTGCAATAAAAATTGACAGCAAAGGCCCGATCTTTTTCAAGCAGGAGCGCTCTGGTCTTAATGGCAGAGTATTTGGTTTTCTAAAGTTTCGCACTATGTGCAGCGATGCCGAAGAAAAGAAAGCGCAACTAAGTGACTTAAACGAAATGTCCGGTCCGGTTTTCAAAATCAAACGGGACCCGAGGATAACAAAAATTGGCCGGTTCCTTCGCCGGTACTCAGTCGATGAATTACCGCAGCTGTTCAATGTACTCAGGGGAGAAATGTCATTGGTCGGGCCGCGTCCACCGCTTCCTCGCGAAGTCGCTCAATATGAGCCGTGGCAGCGACGCAAACTTTCAGTCAAACCGGGTGTTACCTGCCTCTGGCAGGTCAACGGTCGCAACCGGATAGATTTTGAAGACTGGATGCGTCTTGATCTGGAGTACATAGATAACTGGTCTTTGCTACTGGACGCACGAATTCTGGCCCGGACATTACCGGCTGTACTGAAAGGGGACGGCGCCTCATAGGCAAGAGCCGCTCCCCGGCATGGATGCCGCTATGAATATCAGAGCACAATTTTCAACAGCCCTTACCAAGATAATGATATGGTCAGTCGTAATGGTACTGACAGCGTCAGTCGTTATGGGACTGACAGTGTCAGTTTCCGCGTCGGCTGGATTAATCCCACTCGGTTCGTTGCAGTCCAATTTCGCCCATGAACGGATAGACTATTTGTCGAACTATCGTCTCGACAAAAGAGATTACCAACTCGGGCCGTATGCTCTTGAGTGGATTGATTGTGATCTGGGTAGAACAAACAGGCTCAACTCACCCGGAACGGATCAACTGCGAACTTTCCTTTCGCTTGACGAACAACTCACCGTCCGGCAAAACCAGCGAACCGGATCGATAGAAAATTTCCGTGGTGGTTTTGCCACCTCGCCGCATCCACGTGTTTATCTTTTTGCCGACTTTAGTCTCAGTGAAGCCAAAGCCAACGACCCCGAATACACGGGGAAAAAATGGCGAGGTTTGGCTGGCAACGTCGAAAGCGCTTTTTTTTCATATCAGTCAGAAAGATTTCACCTGATGCTGGGGCGGTACTCATCGTTTTGGGGCGGCTATCGATCTCTGCTAATGTCGCCAAATCTTCCGCTTGATGGCTTTGGATACAGTTATCGATGGGGGCGACTCACGCTGTCGTATCGATTGGCCCGGCTCAACTCCATACTTGGTGACGAAGAGTTTTCATTGACGGAAAACCGATACTTTGCCGCGCATCGACTTGATTTGCATTTGAACAACAAACTGTGCCTTGGTCTGTTCGAAACGGTGTTGTTCGGTGGGGTAGGTCGACAGGTCGAGTTCTTTTATTTGAACCCACTTATCTCATTTCACGCGGCGCAAATGAACGAAAACAGTGATGACAATATTCTGGTCGGCTTTGACTTTTCCTATATCATGACGCCCGGACATAAGCTCTATGGACAACTGTTGATTGATGATTTCCAAATTGACAACAAATCGGCGGGTGACCGGGAGCCGGATCAGTACGGATTGTTGCTCGGAGTTTTCTCAGGCCGCCTACTCGGTGCTTTTGATTTTAGGGCCGAATACACGCGGGTCACCAATTGGACTTTTAACCAACCAGAGCCGCGAAACAGGTATCTATTTAACTCGTCCCCAATTGGCAATCTATCCGGCAACGACTTTGATCAGTATCTGTTTGAGAGTTCACGCTGGCTGAAATCGGACCTGCGTTTGGGTCTGTCTCTAAATTATCGTCGTCAGGGGGAAGGACGGATTCTCAACGACTGGACTTCCCTCTGGCTTCTCGCATCAGATAATTATGCCGAGAAATTTCCAAGCGGCACGGTTGAGAAAAGTCTAAGTATCTCTTTTACCACCCGAGGTTACCTGAACAGGTATTTGTATGTTAGCTCCGAGATTGGCTGGCAGCAATTCCGGAATTTCGAAAATAGACCTTCTGAAAATCGTGAATTCCCGTTTGTCTCACTGACGCTTTCAACTCTGGTTAATTTTGGCTTCTCGGTGGAATAGCACTTTAGAATTCTTATCTGCATTTGATTTCGGCAGTTAACTGCATAATTACCTTCAAGCCACAACCGCGCACCCTCCTTAAGTTACGGTTGGTCAGCAAGTTACGTGGGGGGCAATAATTCCAAATGGACGGTCCGCTTCTTGCAGTAACCAAACTGGATGAAATAGCAAACTCTGCAAACTGCTCCCGAAAGGAGGCATATGACTAAGCGCCTATTACTTTTGACAATGATCCTGCTGCTGGTGGCCTGGGTTGTCGGCTGTGATAAAGAAATGACTACCACCAGTTCCGAATATCGTGAGATTATCGGACAAGTAACGGATACAATATTCTTTACAGATACAGTTGTAATTGAAAACCCGAATGGAACAACCGTTTACGATACTACTGTGATCCATGACACAATATCATTCTCAGATACTGTTATGGTACATGATACGGTCATCCAATATGTTACTCAGGTGGACACCGTGTTCAGCCAGAGCAATGAACCGACCGTGCAGGCCGCCTTTCTTGCCATGCAGGCGTATACCGATATCGTGGTGATTGATGATATTACCGCAACCGTTGGGTACACCGATGGTTGGGTGTTCTATTTGTCCGCCTATATGTCCTATGTTGACAATCCTGCTGCCGGTGTCTGGGATTTGGGCGGGTATATTGACTACTGGGCTCCTGACTTCTCAGATTTCTATGCCTATGAATATGGCTGGCGGCTAACTTATATCTCTGGCGATCCGGGCGATCCGAACAACTGGCAGATAGGCGAAATACCGGCAGCTTCGCCAATTGGCCAACCGGGCCTGAATCGAGTTGAAAAAAATGAAATTCGGGAAGCTCTCAGGTAGCCTTTGAGTGTATAAGACTTAGAATGTGCAAACCAAGACTTCAAGCGTCCGCTGTCATGGCGGGCGCTTTGTTTTATTCGGTTATTCTCAGAACCGGATATTCCGTCCGTTGATTTAGTCCACTCTTCATCCCCCTCCTTCCGTCCATTATTCCAAATCAGTCTGAGTTGTTCTTCATGGTTTTCATAATCTTGCGGATCATTTTACTATCAACGTAGTTATACAGGTACATTGGCAACCGCATTTATTGACAAAGGACCATAAATGAAGAACAAGATACTCTTACTGCTATTTTTTACCATTCCCTTGTATTCATGTAACAGCGCTCAACAGAAAGATCAGGATAGTAAAATGGCTGTGGATACTGAACATAAGCATACCAATCATCTGATTAACGAGAACTCTCCTTATCTTCTGGCTCACGCCCACAATCCGGTCAACTGGTATCCCTGGGGTGAAGAAGCACTAAAAAAAGCAAAGGCGGAGGATAAACCGATATTTCTCTCAATCGGCTACGCCGCCTGCCATTGGTGCCATGTAATGGAGCGGGAGTCATTTGAGAATGAAGAGATAGCGGCAATATTGAATCTCGGCTTTATCTCAATCAAAGTGGACCGGGAGCAGCGCCCGGACCTGGACGAGATTTATATGTCGTTTACAACCGCGATGGCCGGACGTGGCGGCTGGCCGATGTCGGTCTTTCTAACACCTGACCTCAAGCCGTTTTTTGCCGGGACCTATTTCCCGCCCGATGACCGATACGGTCGGCCCGGATTCAAGAAACTGCTCAACCAGATTCAGCAGGCCCATGCAACTGACAAAACGAGCATTGTGGAGTCGGCCCAACGTATATTTGAGGATGTTAACAACCGCATCAACCGGGTCAGCGGAAAAGCCGTTCTTAACAAGGGCATGGTTAGCCGCGGAGCCGAAGCGTTGATGCAGGGATTTGATCAGACCTACGGCGGGTTTGGCCAGGCTCCCAAGTTTCCGCATGCACTGGAACTATCCCTCTTTTTGAGACATTACCGAGCCGAAGGAGACCTTAGATTCCTGCAGTCGGCAGAAAAAGCTCTCAAGGGAATGGCCTATGGCGGTATCTACGATCATCTCGGCGGTGGATTCGCCCGCTACTCAACCGATGAACGCTGGTTGGTGCCGCATTTTGAAAAGATGATTTATGATAACGCCCTTTTGGTGCGAACTTATGCCGAAGCATTTCAGATTACCGGCAACGAACTTTACCGAACGGTTATTCGCGAAACTTTGGACTTCATGCTCCGCGAGATGCATAATCCCAACGGCGGATTTTACTCGGCCCTTGACGCTGACAGCGAAGGGGAAGAAGGTAAGTTCTATGTCTGGTCCGAGCAGGAAATAAAAGCTGTCCTGGGTCAGGAAGAGGCCAGTACTTTCCTGAAGTACTACAACGTCTCCGGGCAGGGGAATTTCGAAGGGCACAATATCTTGAACTTGACCACTTATTCCGAGCGGGTACGCGAAGAAGCCGGGGATAAGTTTGAAGAATATCTTGATGATGCCAAACAAAAGCTCTTTGAAGTTCGCTCTAAGAGAATACGTCCTTTGACCGATGACAAGATTCTGACCTCATGGAACGGTTTGGCCCTGACCGCCCTTTGTCGCGGTTATCAAATTACCGGTGACAAAAAATACTTGGAAGCGGCCCGGCAGAACGCTGCCTTTGTCTCCGAGACAATGTTTAAAGATGGCAAGCTCACGCATTCATATCGAGAAGGTCGTTGCTCAGAAGGTGAGTTCCTTGAAGACTACGGCTATTACTTGTACGGCCTGCTCGACCTATTTGAATGCGACGGTGACCGGGTCTGGCTTGATTTTGCGGTGAAACTTGCTGATCGATCGATGGAGTTGTTTGCAGACACCGATGGCCAGTTGTATCTTCGCCCGGACGATCAAGCTGATCTTATCTACCGACCCAAAGAGCAAACCGATGGCGCCCTGCCTTCTTCGAGCTCTTACCTGATCCACTCTCTGCTGAGGCTGAACCGGATCACCGAAAAACCAAAGTACCTGGAGTCGGGTGAGAAATATCTTGCCGCCATCTCGGGCACTATGAACCAATATCCCCCGGGAATGTCAGCAGCGCTCTTTGCCCTGGACTATCATTTGGGCGATAAAATCGAGATTGTAATCGTTGGTTCCGGTGAACAACGGCAAGAGATGCTGCGGGAAATCTACCGCCGCTACACGCCCAATCGAGTGGATGCGCACAGCGACAATGGTGACGCTTCGCTGTCCCCCCTGTTCAAAGGACGATCTGTTGCCGAGGGTACGGTAATGGCCTACGTCTGCCTTAATTCCACCTGCCAGTTGCCGGTGGATAACGTTCGCGATCTAAAAGTACAACTGGGCAAGTTATAGAGTACTTGCCAACAGACAGGTTTGGACTTTATTTGACCGGCGAAATGAAAAACTAAATTCCGGGTAGGAGTTACGATGGGCAGCTTTGATGCAAAAATGAAATGGGCTGGGGGACTCAAATTTGAAGGGGTCAGCGCCTTTGGACATAAGATAGTGACCGATGGCGGTAAGAAGGTCGGCGGAGAAGAAGCGGGCTATAAACCGACCGAACTTCTGCTGTTCAGTATCGCTGGCTGCACTGGTATTGATATTGTCAGGGTGCTCGAAAAGATGCGCCAAAAAGTGGATTCAATAGATATAGAAATGACAGCTCATCATGCCGATGATTACCCCAAGCCGATCCATACTATCGAAATCAGATATGTTCTCAAAGGGGATAACCTTGATGCCGCCAAAGTTGAACAGGCGATAAAACTGTCCGAAGAAAAATACTGTATGGTCAGCCAGACGGTAGAACATCAGGGTACGGTCAAGACCAGTTTTGAGATAATGGAATAGTCGGATAACTCTGAATCATTTCTCAATTCGGGATATCTAATAGAAAAAGAAAATTTCGCGTCCCAGGGCTGAAGCCTTGAGACGAGGACACAGTAGTATGTCGATGATTAAAAGTAGGCCGATTAGAATTCTGAGTTTTGTAGCTCTGGGCGGAGCAGCCGGATTTGCCGCTTCATGTATCTACGCTGCCTGGGGTTCGACTTGACAGATCATGTGTAACCCGTACATTACAAGCGTGTACGGAGCAGTGACCGGTCTGGTCATGGCGATACCGAGTAACAAGAGGAACGAAGATGCCACTGTTTGAATATAAATGTGCTGATTGCAGCAACGAGTTTGAAGAATTAGTCGGCAATTTTGAGCAGAAGATAAACTGCCCCAAGTGCAACTCGCTCCATGTGGAACGAAAACTCTCAGTCTTTGCGGCTTCGGCGGGCGGGTCATCATCTGCCATGTCCCGCGGGGCAAGTAGTTCCGGTGGATGCGGCACTGGCGGCTTCACCTGAGGGTAACGAGTTACCGAGGTAACAAAGCTACCTTTACCGTGCGTAAAGCAGAAATTCAAACGAACAAAACCAAATTAGCAATCCAAGTCACCCTGAGCTTAGTCGAAGGGTGATTTTTACAGATGTAGAGTTACACTGTACCCCACCTAACAGGTGGGTTTATCTTTCACTGACGTAATCTATCCGTTTTACCCAAAGCATTTTAACTTGTAAAAAACGATAGTAAAATATGTTTTTTGGCATAGGCAATATCAGATAAGCAGTTAGTCGGGGACCCCATATGAGCTATAAGAGCTTTGTTCAAACTCTGCACGGTCATATAACGGTGATGATGGGATCAATATTGTTTCCACTCTTGGGTATGTATTTTTTTGCGACCAAAATCCTGGGAGTCCCATCTACTTTCAGCATAATTATTATAATGACGACCGGCATCATCGCGATCCCCAATCTGGTAATCGCAACGATACGCCATCATCGCCCTGGTACGAACGATGAAGGCAGCAATAAGTCTTCCAAAGCAAAGGGCACATCCGGTCTAGTAGGACATCTCTTGATTTTGGTTGCTTTACTATCCTGCTTCTATGGATTCAGTAAAATTCTTACTTTTCAAAAATATTTACTCGGGGCAGTATTTCTGGTCATCGGCATTGCTAGCTCAATTCTCTATGGCTTTAGGATAGAGCCGTCCTCAGCTGAAATGACCCGGGCTCTACTCAGAAAGCGAAAATCAGAAGATGCTGAAGTCAATGAAACTACCAATGAGAGTGAGACAATAGGTGATGACAGGTTTCTTAAGAGTGCCCACAAAAGGGTTGTTTCATGAAATTAGCACACACAAGGAAAATGTTTGGCTACCGAGATTCCGGGCCGAGCAACCGGGTCGTAAGCACTTGAAGCCGTATCTGTACTTCCTCGGTATCGTAATACTAATCGAGATTTTCATTATAGCAATTTGTTGATTTCGTCCCCACCATAAATGGTGGGCCACCTGAAGGTATAGACCGGGCAGATAGGTAACACATTGATCCGGGAACATAGGTAACAGGTTAGATTACGGTACAAGCCGAGGAGGTGTTTAGTGCCGTGGAAA
>JAUXBO010000276.1 GCA_030619345.1 Candidatus Zixiibacteriota bacterium
CTTACATTCCAATTTGGCTCCCTCCTGCCCTATGCAACCGTCGTAAAGTATTTCAACAACCCGCCAAAAGTTCTAACAACGTCCTGCTGGGGGAGCTATCGTAGCTCGTTGAATCCCAATTGCAGAAAATCGAGCCCCCAACTGGACGTTCGAACTTCTTGACTGGTGAGTTCGGCTGGCGGGAAAATTTCATCAAGACAGCGACCTTACAACCAAAAAAAAAGAGCCGCCCGACTCCAAGTGAGTCAAGGCGGCTCGCCTCCCCGCAGTTTTATACTTCTGCTATTTCAATAAGAGCATTTTCTTCGATTCAACGAAATCGCTCCCTGAAAGTCGATAGAAATACACGCCACTGGCAGCACCGGAAGCATCCCAACTGACCGTATGGTGGCCGGCATCGCGGCGCTCATCGACCAATGTTGTGACTTTCTGGCCCGTGATATTGAAAATATCGAGCTTTACATGCGATGCCTCCGGCAGAGCGAAACTGATCGCTGTCGCCGGATTGAAGGGATTGGGGTAGTTCTGGTCAAGTGAGAAGACTCCGGGGAGGCTTTTCGAGTTATCGGTCGACAGCATGGCCACGATGGTATTGTGGTTGTCATCGGCCACCAGCGCCGACACAATTTCAAATTGACCCTTTATGTCCAAAAGTTGTATGTCACCGACTCCGATTACGGCGGCACTGTGCAGATCAATCAAGCCAATGCTATAGATTCCATTCTGCTCGTATTGCAGCAGATCGATGCCGTCAGCGGTGAGGTTATCAATGGTCAAACTTTCGGAGCTTCTCAGTTCCAACTGAACACCACGTATTGCCGACGGAGAACTAACCGAAAGACGCGTCGATTCACCGTCATAAGTACTGTTAAGCTTGATGGTCCCGTTCAGTTTGGCACTGCTGACAGGCATGGTCGTACCGCACGGCATCGGAGGATTTCCACCGCCGAAAAGGTAATCCACCAGGTAGGTCAAGTCGGAGATATCCACGTTGCCATCACCGTTGATGTCGGCCTCTTCGGGGTACGGCGGCGCTTCTCCGCCACCAAAGAGGTAATCGACAAGGTATGTTAGGTCGGAAATATCGACCATGTCGTTAGGATCGCCATCAACATTCCCACGATCACCGATGCAACCTGATGTCTCAAGAATCGGATAACAGTAGGTCAACACCGGGTAGCCACCGTAAGGCGAGAAGGCCGCCATGCCGATGGCCCGGTAGTCATCAAAGATGTCCAGGTCGAAAATGTTTAAGTATCCGTCGCCATTGAAATTTCCGTAATACAGTGGTGTCGGCGTCGGCGTCACCTGGTTCGAGATGATCTCGGAGAGGAAAACATAATCGGCCGTAGTCAGCGGGATCCCGTCACGATCAATGTCGCCGTGCGCATAGCAAGTATCTTTGCAACACAGCTCAACCGACAAATCAATCCAGTCAACCTCGGTGTCATCCTGTATATAGATATCGAGATTACCGTCCTGGAGGGCAGCCAGAATGTTGGTGGGCAGCCAGCCGGATGCAGGCAGATCGGCCAGGTCCAGGCAAATGGTCATTACATCTCCGTAGTCCCAGGAGTTATCAAGCCCGTTGGTCGCAATGCCAATCAATGAGTTCATGCTCTGCGACCAGATCCGGTTATTTTGACTGTAGTCTCCCAGTGACAGCCAGTCGGTAGTAGGGTACGAGCCGGTGGCTTTGAGCCTGAGACACAAAGTGGCGGACATGACCACGCAGTTATCGTCCCAGCAGTATTCGATAGTGTGACCGAAACGCCTGTTTACCGCGGGCTCGTCGAAATTCGTAATATAAGTGCCGATACCCAGGAGATAGTTCTCCGGGCCCTGGCTCCAGTGGGCCGGTTCCGGTATGTCAAAATCATCCTTGGTTCCGGACTCGCATACGGCAGAGCTGGTTGGGAACTCACAGATGCTGTCGTTGCCGAAATCAATATCGGTCTGGACCTCTCCCAATTGGAAATCATCTATAGTGTGAAAAACAGTGGTGGGATAGGTCTGGGCCATCCAGTCGAGTTTCACGTCTTCGAGTACCTTATAGTCACCGGGATAAACATTGTTGAAAGTATACTCTCCCAGTCCGTTAGTAATCTCTATCCGAGAGACCGGCGCTCCCAGGTCGTCGGTGCCTTCCAGGCGGATCGTATAATTGTTGACACCCGACTCACCGAGGCTGGATTCCCAGCTCGAGTTGCCGTTTACGTCATGGAACTTGGTGCCGGAAATACTTCCATAGAGGGGCATATTCATCACCTCATAGCAGTACGGGCCGCCCCAATCGGGTTCAAAAGAGCCGCTACTGGTTGACCACAGCCACGAACCACTCGGTTGATAAAAAGAGGAATCGATACATAGCGTATCGCCATCAGATGACGCAGCCATCTGAGTTGCAATCGTGAGTATGATATCATCGTAACCACTGGGCATGCCCGGTGTCATCATGGCGAGAGCACTGATATAAACAGTATCCTCTCCCATTCCATCGACACCAAACCCTCCGGTTGAGATCATGTCAAAATACGTGTCAAGCCCGGCGGCCGTACTCCATGTTGGTGTCTGCCACTCGGCACCGCTTGGCGAATAGATTTTGAAGCCATGCTGCAGGCCGGTCACAGGTTCGCCACTGTTGTTGGCCACATGGATATTAAATGTCACCGGCTGTTCAGTCGGTATATAGTCGGCGTCCACGTCGTTGCCGTCGAACAACTCGACATAGACCCCAGCATAAGATGGGATTGCGAAAACTAATGCGACCATAACCGAAATGATTATGGTTCCGACTGTTGCGTGAAACTTTGACCGTTTCATTGTTCTGCTCCTCTTCTTTTCAGTCTGCCTGACTGATTGATTATGTAAACTGTTAATTGTAAACCGTTTAGAGTTAGTTTTTGAGGTTTTTTCTGTTACCTGCTGTCTCATTCTGTCCTCCGTTTCTGTTTATTCCCTTCTTGATTCACAGGTTTAGTCTGGAGTTATTGCGGATGGTTCAAAAAAAGTGTATGTTTTCGTAGACTATCATCTATAAGGACAATACAAGAACACATGCAGGACTTACCCGCAGCTCAATTGTTGGATAGCATCTCTCTGAACAACAACGAGTTTACTTCGGAATTGAGGAGAATTGTCGAAAGCATTTTGCGGAAGTGGGGCCGAAACGATCCTGACTCAATTCATGACATTGCTCAGGACTGCTTTATCAAAATCAGTGAGAGCCTCAGGGCCAGCAGATTTAAAGGAGAGTCGTCATTCAAAACATACGTCTACGCTGTCGCCAGGTATACCTGCGTAGATCATTATAGAAGCTGCAAAACATCGGAACATGTAGATATCGAGAAAGTTGTCGTAGTTGATCCC
Organism: Candidatus Zixiibacteriota bacterium; assembly: GCA_030619345.1. Lineage (GTDB taxonomy): Bacteria > Zixibacteria > MSB-5A5 > GN15 > FEB-12 > JARGFS01. The sequence continues at coordinate 3,370 of JAUXBO010000276.1, forward strand.
GCCGCTTCGGGTGAAG
>JAUXBO010000265.1 GCA_030619345.1 Candidatus Zixiibacteriota bacterium
CAAGAGCACCCGATTCGTGGGAGTAGACTCATTCGGTATTGGGATCGGTTCTGACTATCAGGGTGATGTTGCGGCCATATATGGGAGTCCAACGTATCCACTCAAGGTCGAAATAACACCGGGTGCTGTTCCAGAGACATCAGTGGTAGCAGCCTATGATAATCTGATGGCATGGTTCTGGATGTGGGAGGATACGAGTGCGGTTTTTGAGATTGATATGTTCGAATTTGCTCCGGGGAGTCCTGCTCCAGCTAATGTTTCGGCGACCGATCTGCAACAGTTGCTAAAGGATTACCGGTTGCGGAAAATGTCAGATAAGAATTCCAATTGATTGCGGCGTCTGCCGCGCTTGACTTGATCTGGACCATCAAATATATTCGGCAAAAAGTAATCCCGAAAGGATAGGATAATGCGACTAACCGCAATTATGGTTTGTGCCTTAACATTGACAATGGCTGCTGCCGGTTGCTCCAAAGAGCCGGCTAACAAGAAAGGTCAGGACGTGGAGAAAAAGACGGATACCAGCGCCGAGGTTGATCCTGCGATGAAAGAGGACACTACTTCAGATACTCTGACCTCTAAGGGCTTTCCGATTCGAGACGCTAACAACCCGTTTGTGACGATCTCCACCGACTTTGGCGACATGACTCTGGAACTCTACAAAGATGTGGCCCCGGCTCATGCGGATTCATTTGCGGCCCGTTCAGCCGAAGGCTTCTATGATGGTACAATTTTCCATCGTATCATAAAACACTTTATGGTCCAGGGTGGAGACCCAACCGGAACCGGAACGGGCAACGCCGGTTACTATCTGAACGCCGAGTTTTCGGGTCTGCCGCACCAGGATGGTACCCTGTCGATGGCTCGCTCCCGAAATCCAAACTCAGCCTCCTGCCAGTTTTTTGTCTGTCTTGGCCGCAATCGCACGACCCAGAGTCTCGATGGTCAGTACACTGTGTTTGGCCAGTTGATCAAAGGGATGGATGTTCTCCACACCATAGGTGACCTGGAGGTCGTCGCCAATGCCCAGGGAGAGAACTCCAAGCCGGCAGAAGACGTTTATTTGCGCAAAGCCTTTATGTCTGATGCCGAGGGAAACCCCATCAAGTAGGTTAAGTAAGACTAATTTTTGTACGAAGGCGGAGAATTTAAATCTCTGCCTTTCTTTTTTGTAGCAATCAGGCTGGAACCGGGCATCTTGAGATGGGTTATTAGAAGAGAAAGAGATGAATAAGACAAAACTTGTAATACTCGGCTCCACTGGCTCAATCGGCCAATCAACAGAGAAAGTCCTGCTTAAGCATCCGGGCCGATTTGAGGTGCAGGCTCTGGTGGCCTATTCAAATATCGACCGACTCGAACAGCAGTACCGCATGTTTCAACCGGAGTATCTGTGTGTCATCAATTCTGCGAAGGCTGATGAACTCGATTCCAGACTAAAGAATGAGCCGGTCACGGTTTTGGCCGGGGAAGATGAAGCCATCAACCTGGCCGCGCTGTCTTCGGCCGACATGGTTGTAAATGCAATTGTCGGCGCTGCCGGACTTAGGGCATCGCTGACGGCGATTGAGTCGGGGAAATTGCTGGCTCTGGCTAATAAAGAATCACTGGTTGCAGGTGGTCCGCTCTTTGCGTCTTTGGTGAAAAAGCATGGTGGCAAAATCCTTCCGATTGACTCCGAACATTCGGCCATTTGGCAGGCTCTGATTTGCGGCAAAGCGGAAGAGGTCCGAAGGATTATCATTACCGCCTCGGGAGGACCATTCAGGAATTTCCCTCTGGATAAGTTTAACGAGATCACGCCCGAAATGGCTCTCAATCATCCGACCTGGAAAATGGGTCCCAAGATTAGTATAGACTCGGCCACATTGGCGAACAAAGGGCTGGAAGTAATGGAAGCGGTCAGTCTGTTTGACATCACTATCGATCAGGTATCGGTAGTTGTGCATCCGCAGTCGATAGTCCACTCAATGGTCGAGTATGTTGATTCTTCAATAATTGCCCAGATGTCCAAGCCGGATATGTGCCTTCCCATCAGTTACGCCCTGTTCTGGCCGGATAGAGTGGAGTCTGACTTCGGACAACTTGATCCTGCTCTCATGGGCAACCTGACCTTTGAACCGCCTAATTTTGACAAATTCCCAGCTCTGAGCCACGCTTTTGAGGCCGCCCGAATCGGCGGTACCGCCCCGGCGATCTACAACGCCGCCAACGAAGAGGCGGTGGCAATGTTTTTGAAAAAAGCAATAACCTTTACCGATATTCCCAACGTAATAAAAAGTGGGCTGGACAGTATTGAGATTGTCAGCCAACCGGATTTAAACGATATTCTGGAAGCCGATCGGGCCACGCGCGATCTGGTTACGCAACAAGTAGGATAATAAGAAAATGGTAACGATTCTCTCATTCATTTTTGTACTCGGAATCCTGATTTTCATTCATGAGTTGGGCCACTTTCTGGTGGCCAAAAAAGTAGGCATTCGTGTCGAACGCTTTTCACTTGGCTTTCCGCCGAATATCTTTACCAAGAAAAAGGGGGAGACCACCTACTGTATTGGTATTATACCACTTGGCGGCTACGTCAAGATGGCCGGTGAGCAGCCGGATGAAGAGTCCACCGGCGCTCCCGATGAATTTATGTCAAAAACAGTCGCACAGCGTGCGGCCGTAATTTTTGCCGGACCATTTATGAACTACGTTTTGGCAATGGTGCTGATGATTAGCATTTTCTACTTTGGCGGACGGCCGGTCTACGATGAAAACCGTGTAATTGTTGGGCAGGTGTCTGAAGATGGTCCGGCCTTTGAGGCTGGACTAAAAGAGGGGGATATGATTATCGCCATCGACGGGAAACAGGTATCCCATTTTGATACTCTGCGGACGATTATAAACAGTCGGATTCACGAACCGTTGGTTCTCACCTGGATTCACGAGCAGGATACGATCGTGGCTGAAATGATTACGATGGCAGCTCCGATGCAGAATGATCAGGGGGAGATAGATTCTATCGGCGTGATTGGTTTTACACAAAAACCGGTTCGTTACGAAAGCAACTCTTTTGGCGAGGCATTATCCGGCGGTTTTGTCACCACTCATGTTATCGTGGTTGAAACGGTTAAATTTGTTACCAAGTTTGTAACCGGGCAGGTCTCACCCAAAATGATCGGCGGTCCGCTTTTTATTGCTCGACAATCGGGCAAAGAGGCACGAAAAGGGGCAGCGAGCCTTTTCTTTTTTATGGCCGTTCTGTCGGTTAATCTGGGCGTACTAAATGTTCTCCCGATTCCTGTTCTTGATGGTGGGCATCTGGTCTTTCTAGCCGTGGAGAAAATCAGGGGGAGTCCTCTGTCGATGAAAACACGAATGGTGGCTCAGCAGATTGGTTTGGTTGTTCTGCTTTCCCTGATTGTTTTTGTAACCTATAATGACATCTTAAGGGTAATTCGTGAATTCTAAAGCGGAGCGCGACGACAGTTTGTCGCATAAACATCTATGAGGGATCAGAGAACTATGGCCGCCGGGAGAGATCATGACTAAGGAAACCTCAAAGCCGACTGCTTGGGACAATCTCAAACAGTTCCTGATTGCGGTCGTCATGCTTATAGTCGTCAAAACGTCTATTGTTGAGGCGTACAAAATCCCGTCATCTTCCATGGAAGACACTCTGCTGGTGGGAGA
>JAUXBO010000197.1 GCA_030619345.1 Candidatus Zixiibacteriota bacterium
GGTTCCCGGTACAATAATGTCGTCAATACAAGATTTTGAGATTTTTGCTGATACCAAAACAAAAAAGGCGTCGAGTGGTTCGACGCTTTTTTTGCACGTTGTCAATCGCAGATGAATTATCCTTCGTGATCTACTCTGAGATCGGCCGCAATTTCTTTAATCTTCTGCAGATCACGGATCATCTCGCTCCAGCCATACCAAAGCTCTTGGTTCATAATGTCGATTTTGTGAGATCAAAGTGATTGATCTAAGTTGATAGTTAAACAAATTAATAGGGAAGATCACAATATTTGGATTGGGAGAGCATGGTAAAAGACAGACAAAAAAACGGATCGGTCCGGCGTTCGCGGGTAACCGGGTTTCCGTCGCCGGCAGATGACTTTTTGGAAAGCCGACTTGATCTAAACGAACTTCTGGTTGAACATCCGGCTGCCACTTTTTTTATGAGAGCAGATGAGGCTAACGCTGATCTTGCAATTGAGAGAGAGGATATCCTAATTGTTGATCGATCACTGGAAGCTGTATCCGGAAGTCTTGTTGTAGCTGTCTCCGAAGGCGAATTATGTCTGCATCGACTAAGTTTGGGCAAATCGGATGTGGAATCACTTGAGGTCTGGGGTGTGGTCCGGACGGTTATTCATAGCTTCGTTGGATTTTGCGGATGACTGACAAAATCAAGAAAGGCTCCTGTGAGCATATTTTTGGGCTGGTGGACTGCAACAATTTTTTCGCATCATGTGAACGACTTTTTGAACCCAGCCTGCACGGGAAAGCGGTCGTAGTCTTGTCCAACAATGACGGAGTTATTGTGGCCAGATCAAACGAAGCCAAAGCGCTCGGAATCGGTATGGCCGAGCCGCTGTTTAAGTGGCGGAAAGTCATAGAGAAAAATAAAGTCGCTGTTCTTTCATCTAATTACTCATTGTACGGAGATATCTCTGGTCGCGTTTTCTCGGTTTTGAGTCAGTTTTCTCCAGCCGTCGAAGTTTATTCCATTGATGAGGCCTTTCTCGACCTGACCGGTATGGAGTTGGTCGGGGGAGATCACAGTCTGATCAAGTACGGTCGGTATATTCGCCAGACAGTCGATAGATGGACCGGAATTCCGGTCTCAATCGGCATCGCTCCCACTCGAACCCTGGCCAAGCTCGCCAACCATGTTGCTAAGAAAGATGAATCGAGGGGTGGCGTGGTCAGTTTTTTGGATAGATCAGAGATTGAGAAGTACATTGGTAGTTTGCAGGTATTGGCGGTATGGGGAATCGGTCCGGCATCAGCGGAGAAATTGAATCGGAAGGGAATCTCCACCGTTGCTCGATTTATCGGGCTTCCCGAAACGACCGTGGAGAGCATGATGGGGATTGTCGGGGTCAAAGTTCAGCGCGAACTGCGAGGAATCTCCTGCGGCGAGATGCATTCGGACTTCGTGATACGTAAGACAATTACCTGTTCTCGCTCTTTTGTAGAGCCAATCGATTCGTATGAGGAAATCCGACGTCGTCTGACCTCGTATGTGTCGACCGCCGCATCAAAACTCCGGGCGCAGAGTTCGTTGGTCGGCATAATAACGGTTCACATTTCAACCAGCCCGTTCGATAAACAGCAGCGACTCTATTCTAAGAGTCTGCCGATTAGATTGCCGTCGCCCAGTGATGACACGGTAGTCCTTATTCGTCAGATGGAAGTTGGACTCAAAAAGATATTTATACCGCAACTTCCATACAAGAAAGCCGGGATAGTTCTTTCGGAATTTAGCAATCAATCGGAGTGCCAGGCTGATCTTTTTGACTCCAACAAATCTTCAGAAAAGTCCGGTCGCCTGATGAAGGTAATCGATAGTCTGAACGATAGGATCGGCTCTGGAACTATGCAGCTGGCGGCCTCTCTTACAAGTCGTCGTCTTATCCCCGAAATCTCGCACAGGTCTGGGAGTTACACGACTCGCTGGTCGGAGTTGAAGCGTATTCGGTAGGAGAGAACAGACACTCTACTCAGGTACCCCCAGCGGCATTATCAATAGACCAGCTTCGTGAGTGCCGTCGATCTCCAGCAGGGCATTGAGTCTATCGTCGTTGAAGGCTCCAACGGCAACCGTACCCAGCCCCAGTTCGGCCGCTTGCAGGTAGATGTTCTGACAAATAGCGCCCGCTTCCATGTAAATATATCGGTAACCGCGATCAGCGTATTTCTGGGTCATCCGTTCAAAGCGGGACGTGATGACAATTGCCGCCGGTGAATTACCGACTGATTCCTGTTTATTGGATGCTGCGTGCAGTTGTTTATTGAAGTCGCCTTTCTTCAACAGTATGAGACTCGAGTCCCTCGTCTGGAAATGGTAGAGTCCTTCGGTCAGACCCTCAACATGCGAAGCGATTAAGTATATCTCCATCGGATACAGGGCGCCCCCCGAGGGGATCGAATGGTGCGCATATCCGCCGCGATTGCTGGTCAGGCCATAAGCGGAAAGCAGCATACGACTGATTTGCTCAAGGCTAAGAGACTGAGCAGCGAAATGACGAACAGAGCGCCGTATTACAATCAAGTCGCCCAGGTTGGCCGCGGGTATCTCAGGCACCGTTAGTTTTATGCGGAGGAGACTATCATCGTATTGCTTAAACTCCGGCTGTGGCGATCCGAACCCGATCGCATCACTTTTGATACCGTTGTCTCCGAACCCGGTCTCGAAATGGAATCTCGGTCCTATTGACATGGCTGGTTCATCAGCGGAGGGGATTGATGCAAACAACATGATAACACTCACTATAATGATGGTTAATATCAGATATCTCATTTTGTGCTCCTCGGTTAGACAGGCGGCGCTTGACCATCCGTATGCAGGGAGTATATTGGATACGCTATGACATTGCCATAACATTTTTGGGAGGTATCATGTCTGAGTCATTAGGGTGTGCCCGCCCAACAGGGAAAGTCGTCGGGGCAGACGAAGAGATTGTATCCGACGAATCTATCGAAAGAAAGGAAAAAACTATGGGACTGCGTCCGGGAATGAAAGCGCCCGACTTTGAGGCACCGGCCTACCATCGGGGAGAATTCACGCAGGTAAAGTTATCCGACTCACTCGGTCATTGGGCCCTGCTCTGTTTTTATCCGGGTGATTTCACCTTTGTCTGACCGACCGAGTTAGCGGCAGTTGCCGCTTCGTATGACAAGCTCGTGGAGCTTGATGTTCACGTATACGCCTGTTCAGTCGACAGTATGTTTGTTCACAAAATGTGGGATGAGAATGAGTTGAGTAAAATGGTGGATGGCGGGATTCCGTTTCCCATGCTGGCCGACGGTGGCGGAAATCTTGGCAAAGTATACGGCGTCTATGATGAGACCGCCGGTGTCAACGTACGTGGGAGATTTCTTATCGATCCCGACGGCGTTATTCAGGCGATAGAAATTCTTACACCGCCGGTTGGACGAAACATCCATGAGACAATCCGCCAGGTTCAGGCCTTTCAACACGTCAGAAAAACGAAAGGCGCCGAGGCTACTCCGGCCGAATGGACACCGGGCAAGATGACTTTGAAAGTCGGTCCGGATTTGGTCGGTAAGGTCTGGGAAATCTGGAAACCGGAATAGATGTAACAAATGTAGGTCAAAATCGATCGTGAGAGGGTTTTGACATTTTGGTGTCGAAACCCACAAGGGGATTTCGACCTACCTGTTGGCCATGCTTTTATTTTGCCTTTGATGCAGTCGATGTAGGGCGGGTCCCTTCGTTAGGCTCAGGACAGGCTGTTTCCAGACCCGCCTTTATCATGGTGAGTGATTTGTTTCGATGTGTGGCGGGTCTGCGGACGGACCCACTCTTGGGGGCCGACTTACTATAATTGTAGAAGCCTTCGCCGGTCTTGCGGCCGAGCTTACCGGTAAGTACCATCGATTTCAGCAGCGGCGGGTTGGCGTAGTGACCGTGTTTGAATTCGGCGTACATAATTTCGCCAATATAGTAAATCGTGTCGAGCCCGATAAAGTCGGTCAGTTCCAGCGGTCCCATCGGATGCCCGCAGCCTAATTTCATACCGTTATCGATATCTTCGCGGGTTGCAACACCTGCCTCCAGCGCACGGATAGCATCCAGAAGGTATGGCACCAGTAGCCGATTGACGATAAAACCGGGCGTGTCCTTACAGGAGACGACAACCTTGCCGACCTTTTCGCCATACGCTTTGGCTGCTTCAAAGGCCGCGTCCGAAGTTGAAATAGTTTTGATGACCTCGACCAGCTTCATTACCGGGACCGGGTTGAAAAAATGCAGGCCACAGAATTTCTCGGGACGGTCCGTTGCGGCCGCCATCTGGGTGATCGACAGAGAAGAGGTGTTTGAAGCAAAGACAGCTTCCTTTTTTACGATGCCGTCGAGCTTTTTGTAAAGCTCAACTTTCGGCTCCAGGTTTTCGACAATAGCTTCGATAACGAGGTCGCAATCGGCCAGGCCATTGAGGTTTGTCGTACCGCTGATCTTTTCGAGGGTAGCTACTCTGGCGGTCTCGTCCAGTTTTCCTTTTTCGACAGCGCGGGCCAAAGATTTGTTGATTCTGGCCAGACCTTTGTCGAGGAACTTCTGATCTGGTTCATAGCCAATTATCTCAATTCCGGCCTTAGCCGATATTTCGGCAATACCGGTTCCCATTTGTCCAAATCCGCAAATCCCGACTGTCTTGATTTCCATGATTTTCTCCGCTTATGTGTACGTATTAGCTCAATTTACCGTTTCATTATCCCTAACGAAGGATCGGACAATATAATCCAAAGGGCAGGCAGGCACAACAGCGTCGTTAGATTATTGCTTGCTACATTTTGGACATCGCAGTTTATTACGACCAATCTAATGCAACATAAGAACGACCATTGACAGCAGTCTAATCGGAGCGCGATTTGAACGCATTTGACAACTTCTGGTCCACTGCCGTTGATTATGCCTGGGGCCAACCGTTAGTATATCTTCTGGTCATTTCCGGAATCTACTTTACGGTAGCGAGTCGGTTTCTGCCTTTCAGAGCGATGAAGCATGCCATTGATGTTCTCCGTGGAAAATACGATGACCCCAATGATCCCGGTGAGATAACTCATTTTCAGGCGCTGTCATCGGCTCTGTCTGCCACGATTGGCATGGGCAATATTGCCGGAGTGGCAATTGCAATCTCGGTCGGTGGGCCGGGGGCCATTTTTTGGATGTGGGTCGCGGGATTGGTTGGAATGTCGACCAAGTTTTTCACCTGCACCCTGGCGAC
>JAUXBO010000017.1 GCA_030619345.1 Candidatus Zixiibacteriota bacterium
ATTTTCTTATTGCCAACAAATTCATGTACGGCGCTCGGTTGCCGTTGGTCGACTGGCGACTCCCTGCTGTCAGTGACCCGGAACCGGGTGATATCGTGATATTCATTTATCCCGGAGACGGCATCACCAAATACATAAAACGCTGCGTGGCGGGACCGGGGGATAGGGTAGAGGTGGTCGACAAACAGCTTTTCGTCAACGGCGCGCCTTTTGAGAATCCAGAGTTTTCAAAGTTCATTGACACCCTTCACGATGGCACCCAGCGGGTACAACGTCGGCAGCGAAGGGATAATTTTGGCCCATATACCGTACCTCCTGATTCATACTTCATGATGGGGGATAACCGAGACAATTCTCTGGATTCCCGCTTCTGGGGTCCGGTCAAGAAGGAACTAGTATTAGGGCAGGCGATGATTATTCACTGGTCGTGGGATGATGAATCTTCACCGGGGCCACAGGCTGATATCGCCGATCCGCTTTCGGTTCCTCGTTTATTCCTTTATGATGCTTTTCATTTTTTTGAGAAAGTGCGCTGGAGCAGATTGGGGACGATAATCAGTTGAAACTCAGGCAACTGTTTAGCTATTGACGCCTGAACTTAATTGTGGTTCTTTTTGATCTGATTCTGGTATAAACAAGTGGCTCAAAGATGATGTTTTTGACGGTACAAATAGTGCAAATAGTACAGGGGATATATTAGTGTCGCGCAGTTCAGTAAGCTCTGGAGCATGGGACAATTTCAAACAGGTCTTAGCCGCGGTTGTTCTGGCCGTGATTATTAAGACTTCGATTGTCGAGGCCTATAAGATTCCTTCCCAGTCGATGGAAGATACTCTCCTTGTGGGCGATTTCCTCCTTGCCAATAAAATTGTGTATGGTTCCCGTCTGCCTCTGGTGGACTGGCGTCTGCCCGGATTCAGCGATCCTGAGTCCGGAGATATCGTGATATTTATTTTTCCGCGTGATGGCGTGACCAAGTATATCAAACGATGTATCGGTGAACCGGGCGATACCATAGAGGTTCGTGACAAGGTCCTGTTTGTTAATGGTGAGTTGTACGAAAACCCGGAACATTCAAAATACATTGATACCGTAGCCGGCGGTGATCAACGGGTTCACGTTCGACCGCCGAGGGATAATTTCGGTCCCTTTGTAGTACCTCCTGAGTCTTACTTCATGATGGGGGATAATCGAGATAACTCGTATGATTCCAGATTCTGGGGTGTTGTCAAGAGAGATTATGTGTTGGGTGAGGCAATGATAATTCATTGGTCCTGGGATGACTCCATGCTGCAGTCCCCCGATGTAACTGCCTCCGACCCGTTGTCTGTTCCGAGAGTGTTCTTATACAATACCATCCACTTCTTTGAGAAGGTACGTTGGAGTCGGCTGTTTTCGATCATAAGCTGATTGTCATTCCTGCCGATTATACATTCAGAGGTTAATGAATATGAGATTTAGCAAAACTATACTTTTGACAGCGATAATAATCTGTCTCGCGATTCTGTTCAGCACTGATCATGCCCAAGCCGGTCCCAAAATGGAGATACTGAATCCGGAATTCGACTGGGGTATTTGCACTCAGAGGGTCAATATCAATCACATATTTTGGATAAAATCGGTGGGGGATGAAACTCTTCGTATAACCCACATAAAGCCCGGCTGTGGTTGCACCAAAGCGCCGATTCAGGATTCGGTCCTGGCGCCAGGGGATTCCACAATGCTCCAGATTACAATGAACACGCGGGCATTTCGCGGAAATACGGTGAAAAAACCAAAGATTACAACTAACGCCTCCGACAAGAGCGTGGAACTCAGATTAATACTCGAACCGATGCCCGACGCCACGGAGATTCGTCCCGTGACGGTCTCGTCATTGAAATTGGACGTCTCTCAGTTTACGGAAAAACCTCGTCGCAAAGCCAAATTCAAAATCTATAATAAGGGCGAGGCGGACTTTGATCTACGTCTGGTAGAAGTTGGATGTGATCATTTCGATGTGCAACTGCCTGCGATTGTACCAGCTCGCGACTCCGTTACGGCCAGTATTCTGGTCAGTGATTCTTCACTCGATCAGGAATTTGATTGTTCATTTACATTCGAGGTCGGGAAAGAACTCCAGCAGCGCTTTACCATCTCGACCAGCCGAATGATCCGTATAAAAGGCAAGTAACTCCTGTGTCTAAGCGCCTGATTCAGAGCGTAATTTCAGTCTGAAAATCAGTCCCCCTTTTTGCTTGCTTATTGAGCTAATTATCCCAAATTCCCCGATATGTACGAACTCAAAGGTGAGGACCTATCAAAGCGTTTTGGCGAACTTAAAGTCTTTTCCAAGCTGAATTTCGACCTCCATACCGGCGAATCAATGGCTGTCATTGGCCCCAACGGATCAGGGAAATCGACTCTGATGATGGTCTTGCTCTCTATTTACCGGCCAAGCAAAGGTAAGATCGCCTATCTACTGGATGGGAAAGAGATGGAAGAAAACCAGATCAGAGCCTCTGTCTCTTTGGTCTCACCATATTTGAATCTCTATGATCAGTTGAGTGGTGAGGAGAATCTCAAATTTTTTGCAACTGTAGCAGGAGAAAATATTACCGGAAAGGAAATTGAAAATCTGCTTGAGAAAGTAGGTTTGGCAGGTCGGGGCATGGATTTGGTCGGCGGCTATTCTTCCGGTATGAAACAGCGTCTCAAATATGCCACGGCGTTATTGAACAAACCTGCCTTTCTGTATCTGGACGAGCCGACCTCGAATCTTGATGCAGCCGGGAAGAAGATCGTAGCCGATCTTATCGAAGAATACCGCTCCCAGTCTATAATTGTCATTGCCACCAATGAGGAGGAGGAATACCACCTTGCCACAAAACAGCTTCGGGTTGATAAGTAAAGCCGCAGCCGTATACGCCAAGGACCTCCGGTTGGAGCTGCGGACGAAGTATGCCCTGAACGCGATTCTTATGTTTGGGATTACAACTCTTACGGTGGTTTCATTTTCAGTTGGTCAAAGTGGGCTGCCACCAAAATTGCTGTCGTCCCTATTCTGGATTGTTATGTTTTTCTCGGCCATGTCAGGACTGGCACAGGTATTTGTGAGGGAAGAGGAGTCGGGGACGGCTCTTGCGCTAAAGCTCACGACCGATCCGGACGCCATTTACTGGGGGAAACTGGGATTCAACCTGACATTACTGACTATAATGACGGTCATAATCGCGCCGATCTTTTTCATTTTTACCGACGCTCCCACCGACAATTTGGTGCTGTTTGCATTGGTTCTGTTTTTGGGGATGATTGGTTTGTGTGGGGCAACTACAATCGTTGCAGCCATCATAGCTCGGGCTTCTGTCAAAGGTGCGCTTTTTGCCGTTTTATCGTTTCCGTTATTACTTCCGTTACTTTTAGTCCTGGTCAAAGCGACCGAGAAAGTCCTATTGGGTGTCTCATTCTCAAGTGTAGCGACCGAACTTCAATTTCTGGTTGCGTTTGCGGTGGTCATGATTGTGGGCTCAGTCATGCTCTTCAAATTCGTCTGGCTGGATTGAGCGGCTTGTGAAAAAATGACTAAACTAATGAATTTTGTTGCTTTTTCATAGCTCTGGTGTATAATTATTTACAATAGATTTGAGAGAGAGGAAAAGAGCAAAGATGTGGTGGAAATGGTCGTTATTCATTGCTATGGGACTGGTTATAGTCTTTAGTTTTACGACCCCGGCTCCGCAGCAGCAAATAGGCGAAGCGAGCCGAGTTTTCTATTATCATATACCGCAGGCATGGATTTGCGTCCTGGCTTTTATGATGTCAATGATCTTTTCAATCCGGTACTTAAAAAACAGACGAATTGAGGAGGATGACCGAGCCGCCGATGCAGCCCGTCTTGGTTTCATCTTCTGCATCCTGGCCACGGTTACCGGATCAATCTTCGCCAAAGTAACCTGGGGCTCTTTCTGGAACTGGGACCCGCGCGAAAGTTCTATCTTCATCCTGTTGCTGATATATGGCGCCTACTTTGCATTGCGAGGTGCGGTGGAAGTGGAAGAACGTCGGGCAGCGCTGTCGTCAGTTTATTCTATTTTTGCTTTTATTACGGTACCGTTTTTGATTTTTGTCATTCCCAGAATCACTCCATCACTGCACCCTGAGGATTCGATTGTAACTGAAAATATGAAATTCACTATGGGACCCGCGGTGAGAACGATATTTTTCTCATCATTGGCCTTGTTTACTGTAGTATACTTTTGGATGTTCTCTCTTGCCCGGCGCGTCCGAATTATCGAGCGTAGCCGCATGGAGATTGAGGAGTAAATATAATGGATGGTAACTACGTTGCATTAGCCGTGACACTAACAGTCTGGGTTGGATTGTTTGTATTTCTTATGAGACTTGACAAGAAAGTCAAGAAGCTTGAGGAGAGATCAAAGTGAGAGCCAAGTATATAATCGGTGGAGTTGTTATCGTTCTGTTTATGGTCTGGGGTGCATCGGCATTCTTCCAGACTACCATTCAGTACGTTAGTATCGACAAAGCCCGTACATCGAGCTATATGGTTCAGGTCATGGGCAATATTGATGTCGATAATGTAAATTACAATGCTGAAGACTCTCGGCTTGAATTCGCTATCTTTGATGCTGAAGCCGAGTCCAAAGCGGGTGCATCGACAATGGATGTCTTCTATTATGGTGTTGTGCCGGGGAATTTTGATCAGGCTACTTCGGTTGTGCTGAAGGGACAACCTGAGGGGGATGTTTTTGTTGCTGATCAGATGCTGGTAAAGTGTCCGTCCAAATATCAGGGCGAGGGTGGCCCCGGGTATCAGGACATGAAGAAGCATGATGAAGCTGCAGAAACTGCTGAAGTTGATGGGGCATAGATAACATATGAATCCGAATCTAATCGGAGACCTGCTTGTTTTTTTGGCGCTTTGTTTTAACATTCTGGCAGGTTTCTCTTACTTTATGGTCGCCCGGGGTAACCGGTCCTATGAAGCGCTCGCCGAGAAATGTTTCAATTGGTTTGTGGTTTTTTCCACTTTAATGCTGGCCTACTTGTTCTACTTGTTTTTCTCCCACGATTTCCGGGTTCAGTATGTGTACGAGTACTCTGATCGCAACCTTCCTTTTTTCTATCTGCTCTCATCGTTGTGGGGTGGGCAGGAAGGTACCTATGTGTTGTGGATGTTCATGAGTGCTTGCTTTGGCTTTGCGATCAAGAACCGTTCCGGACAGTATCGCAACTACGGCATGTTTGTTTTCAGTCTGGTAAATCTATTCTTTCTTGTACTGATGCTCAAGCTGTCGCCGTACGCTCTGTTGAGCTTTTTTGCCGAAGACGGGGCCGGTCTTAATCCGTTGCTGCAGGACCCCTGGATGGTGATTCATCCACCGGTCATATTTGTCGGGTATGCGGCGGCTGGTGTGCCTTTTGCTATTGCGATGGCGGCTCTTTTGCGCAATGACTACTCCGGATGGATTAAGCGGGCCTTTCCCTGGGCGGGTATTGCGGCCTTTATGCTGGGGGCCGGCAATATTCTTGGCGCCTATTGGGCCTATAGGACACTCGGCTGGGGTGGTTTTTGGGCTTGGGATCCGGTCGAGAATTCTTCGTTTATTCCCTGGTTTATATCGTTGGCGCTTTTGCACGGAATGGTCATTGAGAGGCGGACCGGCGCCCTGCGAAGAACGAACTTACTGATGTCAGCTTTCCTGTTTATACTTGTGGTTTACGGGACATTTCTGACCCGTAGCGGTGTTCTGGCTGATTTTTCCGTACACAGCTTTATTGATCTCGGGATGAATATCTATCTGGTGATCTTTTTGATAGTCTACACCCTGTTCGCTTTAGTTGTGTTTGTGTCACGGGCGAGATCAATAGAGTCAACACCGCTGAACTACAATTTTTACACCAAAGAGTTTTCACTATTTGCCGGGATGCTTCTGCTTTTTCTATTCAGTATTGTCGTACTTTTTTGGACTTCGCTTCCTATACTGACGACCATGAGCGGTAATCCACGGGCGGCCGATCTGGCCACCTATAATAGTTTTGCTCTGCCGTTTGCAATTGTCTACGCCCTATTTCTAACCGCGGCTCCCTTTCTCAATTTCAATAGATATGTTTCCGGAAATTGGAAGAAGGTAGTGATTCCCGTAGCGCTGGTCTCGGCAGTTGTTGGAATTGGCGCTGTCTTTCTGTTGGACGCAACCGTTATGTTTGTGGTTGTGTTCATGCTGTTTGCTACCGGAGTGGCAGCTTACCTGTTGAAATCCGATTTGCGCAAGTTTCTGGTTGCAGGAATCGTCGGCTTTGTAGTAACAGTGCTGATTGCGTATCTCTCCGGGACTCGAGACTATTTATATTTGCTGTATTTTGGTGCGGCGGCAATGCTGATTGTCAGCAATCTGGTTTCGTTCATAACCTATCTGCCTGATCGCTGGCAGCTTTCCGGCGGACAACTTTCGCATTTCGGCTTCGGTCTGATGTTGGTAGGTATACTCGGTTCCTCCGGTTTTAGCAGAAATGAAAAGATGGTGATTAATCGTGGCGAATACAAAGAAGCCTTTGATCTAAGAATATCTTACCAGGGGATGCAGAACTATATTGAAATGCCCCACAACAGGCTCATTCTAACTTATGATGAAGGCGATGGCGAAGTGGAAGTCAATCCCGAGTTGTACTACTCGGCTCGGTTAGATGGGATCATGCGTAAGCCGTATGTGAAGATGAACCTACTCAACGATATTTATTTCTCGCCCGAACAGCTCCAGGATTTGGACGCGGGGCAAGGTCTTATTCTCAGGAGAGGGGAACCGAAAAAAGTCGGCGACTTTACGTTTACTTTTCAAGAGTATGATATGTCCTCGCACGAATCGGATGAACCGACGGTGTCGGTTATTGCCCGCGTTCAGGTAGATTACGGCGAAACGAGCGAAATCATAGAGCCGATCAAAGCGACAAAGACTGGCAAACAGGGCGCGCGGGAGTTTATTGATTTCCCGTTTGACTTTGGCCCCGACCAGATGTACTCGGCCACAATATCGCATATTCTCGCTGATCAGGATGCGGTTGCAATTCACATCCCGGGTCTGGTTGAGAGCGGACCTCCTGATCGCCTGATCCTTGATATTTCCATCAAGCCGCTTATCAATTTCGTCTGGTTGGGAACGACCCTGATGCTTCTGGGTGGTTTGATTGTTTTCTGGCGTCGATTCCGGGAATCAACAGTGGTATAGAATTTCACATTAGGGTGATGTCAATGAATAGACTGCTGAAACAGGGCTCGGTACAATTGGCTGTGATCCTCTTTTGTCTGAGCCTGACGCATTTCGATCTAAAAGCCACTACCATACCATTTGATCCATCGCAGGGACTGGTTGTGGTTGAGGCTACTATTGACGGGCGAGTTCATGGTCGTTTTGGAATCGACACCGGCGCCGATTTTTTCTACCTCGACAGACAATTTGCCAAAGATAACAAATTGAAATTTACGCCCAATCTCCGGACCAGGGGGGTTACGGGGGTTGAGGGTAGTGATGCTCCTTCGGTGCTTTCCATTTCCAGTCTCAAGATCGGTGATGAGGAAGTCAGGAATATCTCCGCGAGGGCGGTCGATCTCTCTAAATTCATATCCGATCCGAGGGCGCAGATCCCTGATGGATTCATAGGCGGAGACGTTCTTCGTGAATTCTATGTTACGATTGATTATCCGAACAGCACCCTTGAGCTATCGCAGTCACGACCGGATTTTCTCCGGGGCAAGAAATACAGCAAGACCCGCTTCCGCTTGTACAAAGACCACATCATTGTCGACGCCAGGGTAGACGATCATACAACAATTTCCATGCTATTCGATTATTGCGCCTCAGTTACGGTTTTATCGCAGAGAAAGGCCGAGCACTACGGGTTGCCGACCGATAGTCGGAAACCGTATCGTATCGATCTATTGGTGAATGACAATCTTGAATCCGAGGACGTTGTTACCGTAACGCGCGATCTGACTCAGCTAAAAAAGTCTATGCCGCGTGCTGATATAAGTGGAATCATTGGTGCCTCGTTCCTCAGACAGCACAAAGTAACAATCGACTATTCGGCCAAGACGATCTACGTTCACCACCGGCCGTAAATCGACGATTATTGTCCAGCACTTGACAATTTCCGTAAAACAGACTATTTAGCTGATACATCATCTACGGTGCCGTCTATCGGGACGGGTAATAGGGAAGACGGTGAGATTCCGTCGCAGCCCCGCTACTGTAAGGGATACTTCGCAAGCAATTGGCCACTTGACTGAGTCAGGGAAGGCGCTTGTCGAGGGATAGAAGCCCAAGCCAGGAAACCTGCCGTGGAGTTAATCTATTAGATGCTTTCAACGCGGGTTGAGGCAATCGGCTGTGCGTCGGGCATCGATCAACAGGAGGTGCTATGAGGCGCATTGTTGTATTTACCGCCATTTGTGCGATTGTCGGAGCGATGGGAGCCGATATTCGTGCCGATGAACTGACCAGTTCATCGATCAAGAATCCAATTGAACTGAGCGACAGCATTGTTATTTCGGCAAACCGTTTCGGGTTGCCGCAGAACGCGATTGTCTGGCCCAGCAAGATTCTTAGTTTGCCGGAGGCTGCGGGTTCCAGCCAACTATCTGAGGCGCTTGACGGGGCGGCGGGCCTGGACATCAGGTCTTATAACGGTTATGGTTCGCTATCGACCTTGTCTAATTGGGGAGCTTTCAATCGACACATGTTGTTGCTCTACAATGGCCGTGTTGTAAGAGATTACTCTCTGGGTGGCTTCAATCTGTCGGAGTATTCCGCTGATGAACTGCAGCGTGTGGAAATTGTCAAGGGCCCGCAGTCGGCGTTTTATGGGTCAGATGCAGTAGGTGGTGTAATAAATCTCGTACCCAATGCGGCTTTCGGTAATCGTTTAAGCCTGTCTTCGCGAGTGGGCAGTAATGATCTTCGGGAATACAATCTTAGATTTTCCAGAAGCTCGGGCAGGTTTGGGATATCCGGTCAATCCAGCTTTGGCTCGTCCGACAACGCCCGCGACAATGCCGGGAGTGAGAGGCTGCTGTTCAATAGCCGGGTCGATTACGTGTCAGCGAGCCGTACTCATGCCGTCTCTTTGTTCACCAGATATTTCACTGACAGTATTGGTGTTCCCGGTCCACAACCTGATCCGTTATTTGCACCAAAACATGGCAGCAAAGAAGCTTCCTCGTTGTTCGATCATCAACTGAATGAAAATTATTCGGCAGACCTGCAGTATCGTCTGCTGGCTTTTGGTGGCGAGACACAAGTAGATTTGTTCTGGGAAAAAAGAGGAGTCGATTATAATTCCGTCTGGACTGACTTCTTCAGTGGACAGGATGTATATGGCCAGTCGCTAACTGACAAGCTTTCTTCGGGAGTCACTGTTCGTCATCAAGTAACCAACGATGAATACCACGTGGCAGGCGGTCTGGACTGGTTGTACGGTCGTGTAAACTCAACGAATATCGATCAGGGCTTTGATTTCTGGTCAGCCTCGCAGGATCAGGTCGATCTCTGGGGTGCAACGGGATGGAGTGCGAGTTACGCCGCAGACTTCAACTTCAGTGGTCGGGTCCAAATGGTAAGTGGTCGCAGTGCCCAGCCATCGTATAATCTCGGCGTCGGGCTTCTGGGTGATAGTCCTTTGCGTCTGCGTTTGGCCTATGGCTACGCCTTTCGGTTGCCGTCGATTTCCGATCAATTCAGCCAGAGCGCTTTTGTAATCGGCAATCCTGAGTTAAGTGCAGAGACCTCTAAGTCTTTTGCACAGACGGTGTCGTTTGATACACCTTCGTCACCGATTTCATTTGAATTCACATTTTTCTTTCAAGAGACTGACTCATTGATACAGTACAGTTTCGACGTGCTAACATACAAATACAGTCCGCTCAATGTTGAGAGATTCCAGTCGAAAGGGATCGATTTCTCCGTTCGTATCGACTTGAGTCGAACCCTGACTACAGAATTCGAAGCGGTGTATCAGAGAGCGCGACAATCAGTATCATCCGGTACCGGGATGATTCCCGCTTATTATGTACCGGATATCAAAGCTCGGATTCAGCTTGGGTATGACAAGAACTCGCTGGCCGCGAAATTGGGCATCCGGTTTACGTCGGATCGATACCTGACCATGTTTGATGGACAGGACAAAGTCCTCGACAAAGTCTACGAGTTGGATGCTTCTGTTACCTACCATTTTAATGATCGCTTAGTGCTCGCTCTGGTTGGATCCGACTTGACCGATTGCGCCCGCCCCGATCAATTCGGATTCACCAGTGCCGACCTGGACTACCCCTCAGTTGGCCGCCAAGTAAACCTGTCGGCAAGTTTCCGGGTTATTTAGGCTAAAGCCGAATAAGAAGAAGTGATTCTCAGGGAAGACCATCCTTTTTGGCCTTCCCTGCGTATAAGAAGCAGAGCTGATAGCTTTGAATCTGACTGACTTCCAATATCTATGCAGTTGACCTCAGATGAGGTGGGTTCTCGGTCTTGAGTCACTACTCTGATTGTGAAAAATAGAACGTTTTCCAGTTGACTTAGTCCCTTTAACTGTCTAAGATTCAAGGGACCCCGGCTATTTGAATTTATCTCGCCAACAGATAAAGACCAACACTCTAAGAAGATAGGCCTAATATGACCGACTGGAGTTTCCAATTCACTATCGACGCCGACGATGACAACCACGTAATGTACACCAAGATTTTTGGAGTCTGGAGAGTAAAAACAGCTGAGAGCTACCACCTGGCTTTTAAAGAAGAAGCGCAAAATGTGATCAAGCATGAATGGGCGAAGATGGTAGACCTTTCCAATTGGCGGATGGGGACACCGGAAGTAATAGATAAGATTGGTGACCATATGAAGTGGAGCATAGAAAATAATATGGTCTGCCAGGTTTTTATCATTACTGATCCGGTTCGCTATACACAGTTGCAGAAGATGTTTGAAAAAGGTAAGGCCAAGGCTAAGTCAGCCACTTTTCGGACGCGTATTGAGGCTGAGCGTTTCCTGGTAAAGCAGGGTTTCAAAATACGCTAAGTAAAAAAAAGCGCCGACCTCACAGCCGGCGCCATTAGGTTTTTCTCTATTCCCTCATTTCAAATAACGATTAAACCACTTACTAATCCACTCCAATCGAGCGATTCTTCGGTCCGGACGTCCGTGACGTGAAAGACCGTGCGGTTCTTCGGGGAAGCGCACCATTTCGACCTTCTTGCCAAGCGCCTTAAGCATCACAAACATTTGGTCCGCCTGCTCAATGTGGCAGCGAAGGTCCTGCTCACTATGGATAATCAATACCGGTGTCTTGACTTTTTTGAAATAGGTGATAGGGGAACGGCTCTTGTAGTTTTCTTCGTTATTCCACGGGAAGCCGCCGAATTCCCTGTCAAGTGCAAAGCCGATATCCGATGATCCCACGAACGAGCGAAGATCCACTACTGATCGCTGAGTCACGGCCGCCTTGAACCGGTTGGTATGACCAATCATCCAGTTGGTCATGTAGCCGCCGTAGGAACCGCCCGTGACCCCGATCTTACGGGAATTCACATATTTCAGGTTTTCAAGATAATCGGCTGCGGCCATACAGTCTTTGTAATCCAGATCGCCCCAACCACCGGCAATGGCATCGGCCCAGGTCTCGCCGCGACCGGAACCACCGCGCGGATTGGTGTAGAACACAACAAATCCCTGAGCGGCGAGATACTGCATTTCATGGAAGAAACTAAATGCGTATTGTGCCCGAGGTCCGCCGTGGATTTGAAGAATGGCCGGGTAGCGACGATTGGGATTGAAATTTGGCGGCAGCGTTAGGAATCCCTGCACCCGGGTTCCGTCAAACGATTTGAAAAACAGCTCTTTCGTTTTACTTTGTTGAACTTCTTTCTTAAGGAAGGGGTTGAAATCAGTTCGCTTGACGAGACTGTTTTCGCCGCCATAGTTGGTTGGGAAAGTGCAGATGTCACCCGGATTCGATAAATCAGAATAAACAATTGCGGCCGTTTTGGCGCGTCCCGCAATTGACATCGCTTTCACATGGCTCTTGCCCTTGAAAATTCTGGTTGGTTTGCCTCCTGAGGCCGGAACATAGTAAGCATTGGTTACCCCGGTATCGGACGAGACAAAGATAACTCGCTTACTGTCAGCCGACCAGAATATCGGTGAAATGTCATGGACATCACCCATGTCAGAGATCGACTGATCGATCGTCATTCGGTCAAATTTTGGCATCAGGTCCCGGGCTGCCGGGCGACCGGCCACGCCTACTTTCCAAATGTGCAGATTCGTCACACCCCAGGCATCATTCGGGTTGTCGTGACCGATATAGGCGATGGTTTTTCCATCCGGGGCGAACACGGGCACCGCAATAGGTCCGGCCGGTGTTGAAATTTTGCGTTCCTTGCCGCCGTTGGATGCGATAACGAATAGGTCATCTTTTAGAGATTCCATG
Organism: Candidatus Zixiibacteriota bacterium; assembly: GCA_030619345.1. GTDB lineage: Bacteria > Zixibacteria > MSB-5A5 > GN15 > FEB-12 > JARGFS01. The sequence goes on from JAUXBO010000017.1 coordinate 12,472, forward strand.
TCCGGGTCTTTGGTGCGATTTGAGACATAAGCAATCCAGCGTCCATCGTGCGACAAAGCCGGGGAGAGGTTGTCCCGCTTTCCGCCGGTGAGTTTCTTAAGTTTGCCGGTGGATATCACAAGCGAATATATCTGGAACATGTCATGAGGGAGATAACCAAGTTCATCAAGCCGGAAAAAGAAGCGGGTCACATGTCTGAATACCGGCGGTTCCTTTTTCCGTTTTTCGTCTTTGATGAAATGCGAATCATTGTATCGCAGGCAAACAATCAGCTGTTCGCCATCCGGTGTCCAGAGCAGCGAACTAATGGCGGCGTCGAGTTCAACGATTTTCTTTTCTGATCCGCCACTTGCTGAAATAGTATAGATGGCGGTCTTCTTGTCACGGGTAGAGACAAAGGCGATGCGAGTTCCATCGGGTGACCAGACCGGCATGCGGTCACTGTAGTCGCCATGTGTGAATTGGGTCGATTCATTGTCGGAGAGATCAAGAATATGGAGATTAGTGAAGTAACGTCGTTCGCTTTCGTCCATACGCTCAACCGTGTAAGCGATTGATTTTTCATCAGGAGAGATGGCTATACTGGCTGGCAAGCGAAGCCGATACAGATCATCGGCACGTATTGCTCTTTTCTTAGATCTACGGATAAGGCGGGTCTTCTTTGGCATGGATTCAAACCTCAAGCTTCTAAGTGATTGTATTTCAATCAGAAGAATAGGTTGCATCAAGTCTACGAGCAAGTATTTTTGCCAAAGTTAGTGTGCTGCCGCGAGTATCAAAGAGAGTAAAAGTCTTGTTTTTTGTGTCAAAAGGGTTTGCGATTCACAAAAAAAACTGTTCTTTTAGGGACCGATTTGAAGCAATCAGTGTTATTTACTCAAGATTATTATGTGTAACCGACGGGAAAATTATTTATGGCGAATTGAAGGAGGCCATAATTGGAACTTACGGCGTTAATTGATAAGATCATCAGTAATGACAGCGAGCAAAAGGTTAAGAAAAAACCTGAAGACAAGCCGCTCAAAGAATATCACGGAAAGACTCCGTCGCATTTGAAAAAAATGTTAAAGTCGATGCTGACGGCTCGCCGCGTTGAGCGCGAAGAAAAACTCTTGCTGCGAAAAGGTTATAATCGGTTTTTCATCGGATGTGGCGGTAAAGAGCTGATCGATGTTTGTCTTGCGGACACTCTTGAACCGACCGACCCGTTTATTGGCTACTATCGCAATAAGGCCTTTGACATCCATCGCGGCTCCAGTTTGTGGGAGAAAATGCTGGAAGCTATCGGAGATTCCAGATCGTTGGTGGGTGGCATTCAGATTCCGGCTCATCCTTCTTATCCGCATTTGAATATTTTGCCGCAGGCTTCGCCGACCGGTTCACATGCCCTCGAGGCCGCTGGTCTTGGTTTGGCTATTGACCATCCGACCGAAATCTCCAAACAGTCGTTCCTGCCGGGCGGAGCATACAAGCGTGATTCTGTCACCATGTGTTGTATCGGCGAGGGATCAACTTCGTCGGCTGAATTCGGTCGCGCCGTATTTTATTCCGTGTTTGATAAATCTCGCAATTTCTTTGCGATTTACAATTGCGGCTGGGCGATTTCGGTCTCGGTCGAAGAACAGTTCCCTGAAGGTGACCCAACAACACCATTCGAAGGTTTCAAACGCTTCGGTCTGAAGATTATGCATATTGACGGTACCGATCTCAAAGAATGTCTGAAGGATGTTCAGGAAGCTGTGGAATATATTCGCAGTGGCAAGGGCCCGGTTCTGGCCGATATCAAAGTGACCCGTGAAGGATCCCACTCCGGCTCGGACGATCAGTCGTTCTATATGGATCCGGTTGAGCAGGATTGGCATACCTATAATGACTGCATACTCAAAAGCTGTAATATGCTGGTTGAAGATGGTGTCATTACACCGGACGAAATTGCAGCTATGTGGGATGAGTTGGACAAAGAGATATCTGAACTGTCGGCCAAAGCGGTCGAGAGCTTCAAACCCAAGTCATTGGAGTTTATCCAAAGCAAAGTCTACACTTATGACTTTGAAGAAGTCAAAAAGACCTGGAAAAAGTACCGCGATGCTTCCAAAGCTGATCGCAAGAAGAACTACAAAGCGTACAAGGAAAAGGGCTATTTCCAGTCCCCGGATCTGCCCGAGACTATTGGTCCGATGACGATGCGCTTTGCTATCAACTATACGATGTTCGATCTATTCCAGATGACCAACGATGTCCTGCTTTTTGGAGAAGATGTCGCCGATTTCTCCGGCCACATGATTCAGGAAAAAGAGAAGCAGGAGAAACTCAAAGGAAAGGGCGGAGTATTCCTGGTCTCCAAAAACCTGCAGCGAGAATTTGGCAATGATCGTTGTTTCAATACGCCGCTCGATGAGGCAGGCATTCTGGGACGGGCTATCGGTCACTGCTACCAGGGCCGTCGGCCGATTCCGGAAATTCAATTTCTCGATTATGTGTCACCAGCCTATCAGGGTTTCAAGGATCGTATCTGCACGACCTACCAACGTTCAAATGGACTGTGGAGGATGCCGATGGTTCTCCGTACCACCTACGGCGGGTACAAGCAGGGTGCTGGTGCCTTCTGGCACTCCGAAGGTAACCTTGGTACCTGGATGAATATCCCCGGTCTCTTGATCGCTGTGCCATCAAACGCATACGATGCCGCCGGTCTGCTCAAGACCGCTTGGGCCTGTGATGATCCGGTCCTCTTCTGTGAGTCGGTAGCTCTATACAATCGACGCGACTGGGAAGGCGTGCCTATTGAGACATCAATCCCGGATATCGACGAGCTGATTCCGTTTGGTGTGGCCAAAGTTTACAATGAAGAGGCCACAGACCTGACGATTATCACCTATGGTGCAATCTTCCAAATGGCCCGCAAGGCAGCTGAAGTCGCCAAAGAGAAGGGCATTCATGTCCGATTGGTCGACCTTAGAACGGTCAAGCCGATGGATGAAGAAGCCATTTTGAAAGCTGCCAAGGACTGCGGTAAAGTCCTGGTAGTGACCGAGGATCGGTTCTACGGCGGGTCAGCGGCCACTATTGCCTCAGTCATAACACGGGGCGAGGGCTTGTTCTACCTTGAAGCACCGATCAAGATTCTCACTGCAATCGATGCTCGTGTTGCTTACGGCATGGACGGAGATGCGGCCTGTCTGCCGAACGTAGATAAAATCGTTCATGAGATCGAAGGTCTGCACAACGACTATTAAGAGGCATTCTTATAGAATTCTCCCGAAGGCCCCG
>JAUXBO010000302.1 GCA_030619345.1 Candidatus Zixiibacteriota bacterium
ATTATTTCGCCCCCAATCAAAGTGCGCAGACTGGCGGCTATATCGCGGCCGAGGTGACGGGCCCGGATGGTATTCCCTTTAACCAGTCCAAGTGTCTTGATTATTTTTTTATCCGCAATATTCTCACAGGATGTAACGATCATCGAATAATCTCCTTATAGCGATCTCTTCGGTAGGCAAACAATCGCTCGCGACCCATTGAGACAACTAAAATCACGAGTCCAAGCAGAAGTATGGGAAGGCCGATCTTAACGTACCACGGTGAGGCGGGGTCGGTGAAAATCTTGTAGAACAATTCCCAGGCGCCAAAACCCAGCAGGATGATGGCTCCGATTGAAAAGAATATCCACCCAAAACCGCGTTCCAGTTTGCGATACAAAGATTGCCAATAATTCTCCCAGACTTCCAGCGGAAGATCAGCATAGCGCATTATTGAAGTAACCTCCTTGAGCTTTCTGAATTCCTCCAGTTCGGCCTGCAATTGTGGATTGACCGCCAACTCCTGTTCGAAATCAGATCGTTCCGCTTCCGTCAGTTCACCGTCGACATATCCGGCGATCATCTCGTGGAAACGCTTATTCATAGTAGTTCCTCATTAACTCGGCAAGTTTCTTTCGGGCATAGTAAAGGCGAGACATGACCGTTCCTTTGGGGATATCAAGAAGATCGGAGATTTCGTCGTAGGACATCCCGCGAAAATGCTGCAGGGTGATAATTTCCCGGTCATCAAATGAGAGTTTTTGCAGAGCCTTTCTTAATTGATTGATAGTTTCTTTACGTACCAAGGCTGACTCGGGGGTGCCTTCGGCGACCATCAAGTACGAAGTATCATCAACATCGACCATTTTATTCTCACGATTCGACCGCCTTTTGAGCCAGGTCCGGCTAAGATTGGTGACTATAGTGTAAAACCATGGGAGGAAGGGCTGACTGTCATCGAATTTGTCGGCTGAACGATAGACTCTGAGGAAAGCTTCCTGCGAGATATCGTAGGCACCATCTCTATTGCCGACTAGGCCCAGAGCTAGTTGGTAGGCCAGTTTTTTATGACGTTCTACCAGTTGGCCCAGTGCTTTCTTGTCACCGGTACGGATTTTCATAACCAGGGTCCGATCCATCTCTTTGCCCGAAGTTAGATTGTTTCTATTTACCATACCGGCCAATCCTAATAATATTCAGATATATTTGAGAGAATTTAGGATGTTTTTTCAGCCCGTAACAAGCAAAAACTCAGGGGGTGACATGGTTGAGAAAGTCCGAAGGAAAAGAACTAGAGGAACTCTAGTCTGGGAGGGCTACCATCCGGTCGAGTTCTTTGGTAATAGCTTTAGAATTTAGTTTTTGTACCAATATCTTAGTGCGGCCATCTTGTTCGGTTGATTTGTCGGCCACGTAATGATGATCGGCGAAACGGGCAATCTGGTGCAGATGTGTGACCACTAACATTTGGTTGGCAGCTGATAGCTTTTTGAGCTTTTTGCCGACCTCAGTCGCGGTATGTCCGCCGATTCCAACATCAACTTCATCGAACACAAGCAATGTTCCCGCGGTCTTGCTCTTTTGTGTTTCGGCTGATTTCAGGGCTAACAGAAGTCGCGATATTTCACCACCGGAGGCGGTCTTGACCAGCGGTTTGAGTGGCTCGCCCGGATTGGCCGTGAACATGATTCGCCCGCTTTCCAATCCGTATTCGTTCGGCTTAACTCTTTTGCCGTTCAGTTCGGCACCGGACTTATCTTCTTCGTAGACTAACTCGAATTCAAAATCACCATTATCTATGGCCAGAGCTTTTAGTTCGGCCACCGCTGTTCGTTTTAGCTTTTTGGCTGCTTTTACGCGTTTGTCTGACAGGGTAGAGGCAAGATCAACATATTCTCCAAACAATTCCTCGGTTTCTTGCCTGAGCTTCTGAAGAAGTTCATCGACGTCCGGTAGTTCTCTTAATCTCTGTTCTGCTTTTGCAAGAAATTCGAGAATTGCTTCCTCGGAGCCGCCGTATTTATGCTTCAGGTTGTATAGCTCGTCAAGCCTCTCATTGATTTCAATAATGCGCTGCGGATCATCTATGATTGAGGAGCCGTAACGCTCGGTGAAGCTGCGGACTTCCTCAATCTGAAACTCGATTTCCACAGTCTGCTGCGTCTGTTCTTCAAGGTTGTCATCCGCCTGACGCATCTTCTCGAACTCCTGGCGAAGTAAGACGATCTTTCCCGAGAGGCCATGTTCTTCATCGCTGATTGCGTCCTGAATTATTTGAGCCGAGTTCAGCAATGATCTGGCTCCATTGAGCTTTTTTAGCGCCTGTACCAATTCAAGTTCCTGGCCCGGTTGTATGTCGGTAGTGGAAATCTCTTTTTGCTGAAAGAGTAATAGCTCTCGCTCAGCCTTTAGTTGTTCCTTGCGCCGTTCAGTCCGAGACAATTCATCGGCTGACTTGCGCCAATCGCGGTAGGCAA
>JAUXBO010000142.1 GCA_030619345.1 Candidatus Zixiibacteriota bacterium
CCGCCATTGCAGATAATTATCGCAACTTAAAAGCTGCTCTTCCCCGGGTAGGTATTCATTACGCCATTAAGCCGAATAATCATAGCGTGATCCTGGATGAAGTTTACCGGCTTGGCGGCAATTTCGATGTTTGCTCTGCGGGTGAGATCGACATGGTGCTTCGCACCGGCGTCGACCCGGCCACCTTAATTCATTCACATCCGATCAAATCGACGGCAGAATTCGACTACGCGGTTGCCAGGGGAGTTGAACTCTTTGTCGTGGACAATGCCGAAGAAATCAAAAAGCTGACTCGCTATCCGGAACGAAAACTAAAACTGATGGTCCGATATCGCATCAGCACCAATTCCAATGCGGTCGTGAACCTGCAATACAAATTTGGGTGCCCGGTATCGGAAGTTATCTCACTGGCTCGGGAAATTGAAAAGAGCGGTCATGAATTCTATGGGCTTTGTTTTCATATCGGCTCCCAGTGCATGCATCCTGAAAATTATGTCCTGGCGATCAAGGCAGCACACAAGCTCATTCACCAATTAGACGAATGCGGCTTCAATAACAGGCTGCTTGATATCGGCGGTGGTTTCCCGGTCGAATATGTGGAACCGGTTCCCGACATACAGGAGTTCTGTAAACCTATCTCCAAAGCACTGGACGATCATATCCGCCCGGGAATCAAAGTCATAAGTGAACCCGGTCGATACATTGCCGCCTCACCGGTGACGCTGGCCTGCACAATTCTCGGTAAGTCACAGCGCGATGGAAAGTGCTGGTATTACCTTGATGATGGGCTCTACTCTACTTTTTCCGGTATTCTATTTGACCAGTGCCAATATCCGGTCATTACCAACAAAAGCGGTCGGCACCAGCTGTCCGTATTGTCAGGCCCTACCTGCGACTCGTTTGATGTAATGTATGACGGATTGATGATCCCCGAACACAATGTCGGCGACAAGATTGTATTCAGCTCGACAGGTGCCTACTGTGCGGTCAGTGGCTCCAATTTTAACGCCCTTAAGCAGACAAGTTACCAAATAATAGATTGATCCGGTAAGCAAAATGAGTAAGGCCAACAGAGTGGACGAAAAATATATCCGCGAAGAAAATATGGATGACCTGTGGAACGTCTGGTATTCAGAACTCCATAACGGTTCATCAGGCATAACGCTGAAAATCGACAATATTCTTGAGTCAACCAAATCAGAGTTCCAGCGCATTGAAGTTATTGAGAATCGTGATTTTGGTAAAATGCTGGTGCTCTATGGATCGCTCATGGTGGCCGATAACGACAATCATGCCTACAACGAGATGATCACTCATATTCCGCTGTTCGTGCACCCCGCCCCCAGCGAAGTCCTCATAATTGGCGGCGGCGACTGCGGCGCCTTGACCGAAGTCACCAAACATTCCGATGTCAAGCGCGTTACCATGTGCGAGATCGATGAGAAAGTTGTCGAGGTCTCCAAAAAACACTTCCCCGATCTTACCCAGGGCCTGAACGATCCGCGCTCAAACCTGATCATTTCCGACGGCAAGCATTACCTGGAAGAGTACGATGGAAAGTTCGATCTGGTTCTTCTTGATCTGTCCGACCCGATCGGACCGGCGGCTGATCTTTTCCAAAAATCATTTCACCAGACGGTCTACGACCGGCTGAACGATGACGGTATTATGGTCGCGCAGTCCGAGTCGCCTTTCTACAACAAAGAGACAGTAAAAGCTATGTATGAGAATCTCCGGGAGATATTCCCGATAGTGCGTATGTACACCTGTTTCATGCCGATCTATCCCTCGGCCCTCTGGTCTTTTGCGTTCTGCTCCAAGAAGTTTGACCCGCTCAAGGATTTCCGAAGAGACAAGTTTGACGACCTCAATCTGTCGCTGCAGTATTATAACGATGACGTCCACTTTGGATCATTCATGCAACCGGAGTTTGTTCGCAATATCCTCGACAAAGCCTGAATCTCAATTTCAGGAAATATCCAGACTGCCAAAAGAAAACGCCCGACCATAGGCCGGGCGCTACTCAATTCAAAACTTGTCACATACGTCTTTAGATTTCGTAGGCGGCTGAAATCCTGACATTCATATCTTCAGTGTGGTCCGCTCCATTGATGAAGTCAAATCCTCTCAGGAACAGACCGGGATCGGTCTGCGTATCAACGTGCAGATGACCCCAATGGAAGCCAAAACCGAGATAGGTGGCATTGTCCGGACGACTGCTAAAGTACTCGTTATTGCCAGGATCTTCGACTGTTTCTCTGTTCCAGTATGAAGTTGCTCCAAAACGTATGTCCATCCACTTGAACACGGCGGCGTCAAAACCAAGCTTGAAGTACGGAAACGAAATCGTCTTGCTGGTAGCTTCTTCCGATGCACCCGCGGCCGGAGTGAACTCACCTGTGAGCTTATCGTACATAATGCCGATATCAAGCACAGTCAGAACCGAACTTGAGGGAGCATACTGCACTCCGGCTCCAAGATCGACGGTCGTACGCGTATACTTGTTGGTCTGCCCCAAAGTCACAATGTTGGAATCGGCTATGAACGAGTCATCATAGTACTCAGCTTCATAAGAGCCGGAGCTAAGGCCCAGGTGCGGAATAAAGGTGTAATTCTTGTCGTATTCGTAAAAACTGCGCCCAACAAAATGCACGCGATGATTCCCCCTGGACTTGGTCTTATCGTATGCAGCGCCCAGGGTATCAGTGCCCTTATCCGTGAAGCTCACGAATTCAATTCCAAAGGCGAGATCAAGAAGCCCCTCTTTGGTGGTAACGCCAAAATTTAGATCATAAACACCCATTGAAGCTTCGTCCTTGGCAGTGCTTCCAACACCAGCGACTGTCCCGTCATTACGCTCAGACGAATGAACAATCCCGAGATGGAAACCGAATTTGGTTTTTCCGAAAGTGCGACCATAGAGAAGATCCATGCGCTTGTTGGAATTCATGAATGAATTGTCATCAAAGGGCACGTATTCAGGGGCAGCACCGTAGTTAACACCGGGAAAAGCAGAATAAAACGGGGACATCCACAGGTCAGAATAACTGGTAGAATTATTATGGAAGTAAGTTCCCAAATACCAGGGTTCTTTCCCTTTCTTGCCGAGCTTCCAGTGCATTCCCAGGGTAGCAAATTCATTGTCACCGAACTCACCTACCGCAACACTTGGCCAGTCATGGATGCGCGAGGGAAACAGGAACACGTTAGCTTCGTCAAGAAGCAGCATGTTATTGTCACCCATCGTCATCACGCGGGTTTCGGTCGCGTAAGATGCGGCGGCAAAAACCAACATCAGAATAGTTGAGATAATTAGCGTCTTTTTCATTACCAATCTTCCTCGTGTTTAGTATGTAAACTCAACCCCTATCTTACATCTTTCATAGCCAACATGCAATGATCTTATGCGAAGATACATCTGCCCAAACGTACACCGTTCACTTCTATTTATTTTTTTACACGCTGCCATATGTTCTCAAGTTCCTCAAGAGAATATTGCTTGAAGCTCTTGCCGGAATCTCGCACCTCTGACTCCATGAGCGAAAAGCGAGCTCGGAATTTATCCAACGCCTTTTTAAGACTCTGCTCAGGATCAATTTCATATTGTCGAGCCAGTGAAACAGTTGCAAACAAGAGGTCTCCAATTTCATCCTCAATCTGCGCCCGATCATTGCTTTGGCAGGCAGATTCGATTTCTTTGAGTTCTTCGCACAATTTCTCCAATACGTCTTCCGGCTGCTTCCAGTCAAAACCAACCCCGCCTGCTTTCTCACCGACCCGGAAGGCCATCAGCAGTGCCGGCATTGAGCTTGGCAACCCGTCCAGAACTCCCGTTTTTTCACCGGAATCCACTTTGATATTCTCCCACTGGTCACGAACCTCCTCAGGTGACAAATCAGCAGTTTTGTCAAACACGTGTGGATGCCTGTGTACCAATTTCTTTACAATACTCTCAACAATCTCATTTGTTTCAAATGCGCCCCGATCTTTGGCAATTTGAGCGTGAAACACAACCTGCAGCAGCAGATCGCCAAGTTCCTCGCACAGAGCCTGATCATCCCCCTGGTTGATTGCCTCTACAACTTCGTAGGATTCTTCGATAAGATAGGGCAGCAAACTCTCATGGGTCTGCTTGCGATCCCAGGCGCAGCCATTTTCAGAGCGTAATAACTCCATAAGCGCCTTAAGCCGCTCAAATGGAGCGACTTTCCGGTCGAAAACAATGCTTCTTAAATCAGACATAAGTGACGATAATGTAAGTTCGACTGTAACATGCCGCCTTGACAACGGCTGAGGTCAGACCTATAATTCATGGTTTTTACCAAGTCGGGAATAATCCCTCTGGGGAGAATCCCCTCCGGGGAAAATCCCCGTTGGTCGGCGAATATATAGATAGAAGAATAAATGAGCAAGAAAAACGAAGAAATTACCAGGAAATCCTCGGCCTACTCCCCCGCTGAAGTGGAAGACCGTACTTACGCAAAATGGCTGGAAAAAGGATTCTTTCACGGTGACCCCAAGTCTGACAAACCTTCCTATAGCATTGTAATTCCACCACCTAACGTCACCGATGTACTCCATCTGGGGCACGCCCTCAATAATACCATTCAGGACGTTCACATTAGAAAACACCGTCTGGAAGGATATGAAGCTGTCTGGATACCCGGCTCGGATCATGCCGGTATTGCAACCCAGGTCATAGTCCAAAAAAAATTAGTGGAAGAAGGCACCACCCGTAGAGAGTTGGGGCGCGAGAAATTTATTGAAAGAACCCACGAATGGGCAACCAAGAATAAAGACATAATACTCGGCCAGCTCCAGAAAATCGGATGCAGCTGCGACTGGGACCGTACCCGGTTCACCCTTGATGAAGGCCTGTCAAACGCAGTGGCCCACGTCTTCAAGCACCTGTACGACAAAGGCTGGATTTATCGCGGACACCGGATTGTAAACTGGTGTCCTTCATGCCAGACCTCACTTTCTGATGACGAAGTCGAACACAAAGATTTTGACAGTTCTCTCTGGTATATAAAATACAAAATCAAAGGCAGCGATGAATACCTGACCGTCGCCACCACTCGACCGGAGACGATGCTCGGCGACACCGCTCTGGCGGTTTCCCCAAAAGATGCCCGATTCAAAAAATTCGTGGGTAAAACTGTTATATTGCCAATCCTCGAACGTGAAATACCAATCATAGCCGATAGCTATGTCGACCCGGAATTTGGTACCGGCGTAGTCAAGGTTACTCCGGCTCACGACCCAAACGATTTTGAGATCGGCCGACGTCACGATCTGGAAGAAATCAACATTCTCAATACTGATGGATCCCTAAACGAGAATGCCGGCAAATTCAAAGGGATGGATCGCTACGACGCCCGCAAGCAGCTAGTCGAGGAACTCCAGAAAAAAGGCCAGCGTGATAAAATAGAAAAATACGAACTATCGGCTGGCACCTGCTACCGCTGCCACAAAGTGATTGAACCATACCTCTCTGAACAGTGGTTTGTTAAGATGCAGGAAATGGCCCAACCGGCTATCGATGCCGTCAAGACGGGCAAGATCAAGTTTCACCCTGAATACTGGTCAAAAACCTACCTGCACTGGATGGAGAACATTCGTGACTGGTGCATCTCAAGACAACTATGGTGGGGCCACCGTATTCCGGTTTGGTACGCTGAAGACGGATCAATGTTTATTTCGGTTGATCGCCCCAAACAGGAAGCCTGCCCCGGATACGATCCCGAGACTCTGGTTCAGGACCCCGATGTACTCGACACCTGGTTTTCGTCCTGGCTCTGGCCCTTTTCTTCTATGGGTTGGCCGGAAAAGACCGACGATCTGGAAAAATTCTATCCCACTAAAGTCTTGAGCACCGCCTCAGAAATTATCTTTCTTTGGGTCGCTCGTATGGTCATGGCCGGTTATGAGTTCATGGGTGACCTGCCGTTTACCGATGTCTACATTCACGGTACGGTGCGTGACGCCAACGGCATTAAGATGTCAAAGTCACTTGGGAATGGAATCAATCCTCTGGAAATAATCGACAAGTACGGAGCGGATTCCCTGAGAATGTCAACAGTTCTGGCCACCCCCGATGGACAGGACCCGTGGATCAGCAAAAATACATTTGAAATCGGCCGGAATTTCATAAATAAACTACACCAGGTCTCAAGATTTGTGATGATGCGCCTCGAAGGTCGAACACCAGAGATTAAGAGCATCAATGATTCCGATCTGGTCTTGTTCGACCGCTGGATTCTGTCTCGTTTGGAGCGGACCATTCAGGCTGTCGATAAAGCCTTCAATGAGTTCAGACTGTCAAGCGCTTCGAAAATCCTCTATAACTTTGTCTGGAACGACTACTGTTCCTGGTATATAGAACTAATCAAGCCCGATCAGCCTGGCACCCCCATCCGGCCCGGTTCCATTGATGTCGCCACTTATACTCTGGTACAAATCTTGAAACTCTTACACCCGTTTGTACCGTTTGTAACTGACAATATCTACCTTGAACTGCTGGCCCTGACCCCAGATAGCAAAGAGGAGACAATCCAGTTCTCCGGCTGGCCCAAGACCGATGGCAAACATATCGACAATGAGTTGGAG
>JAUXBO010000225.1 GCA_030619345.1 Candidatus Zixiibacteriota bacterium
GCCAGGGCCACGGGCTTGATCGCCGGACCGGTTAGCCCGCCCTTGTTATTTGTCAATCGCGGGCGAAACGTCTCGATATCAACGGCCGTGCCGACCAGGGAATTTATGACCGACAGAGAATCAGCCCCGCCCTGCTCCGCCGCCAGCGCGATTTCAACGATGTCGGTTACGTTGGGTGAGAGTTTGGCGATCAGCGGTCGTGGAAACACTTTCTTGACAGCCGCAACAGCTTTCTCCGTGAGAGCCGCGTTGGCTCCAAACTCCATCCCGCCTTCATCAACGTTGGGGCAGGAGATATTGAGTTCAATCATATCGACCGGTTCGCAGTCGGCCAGACGTGCGCACACCTCGACATACTCCTGGATTTTCGATCCGGCGACGTTTACGATAAACCGTGTCTTGTGCTTTTGCAGGAAGGGTATTTTCTCCTCGACAAAAGCATCGATTCCCACTTTAGCCAGCCCAATGGCGTTTAGCATCCCCGAGGCTGTCTCAGCCGTTCTCGGTGACGGGTGGCCGAGTCTCGGTTTGGCCGTAATTGATTTTGTTACCAAGGCGCCGAGTTTTGAGAGCGGATACATTTTGGCCAGTTCTTCGCCATACCCGCAACAGCCTGATGCGGTCATGATCGGGTTATCAAACTCCATCCCGGCGATGTTGATCTTTAAGTCGGGCGTCATAGCAGCACCTCGCCTATTTCAAACACGGGACCGTCACAGCATACGCGGGCGTTGCCACCTTTTCGCAGCGGAACGATACAGCCAAGACAGATTCCCACACCGCAGGGCATGGGCGCTTCCAACGAAACCTGGCCCGGTACCTGGTGTTTCAAACCGAGGTCATCAACCACCTTGAGCATGCCTTCGGGGCCACACGCATATATCCGTAATTTACTGGCTCTGTTTTCAGTGATGTATTTTTCAACTTCGGCTGTCACCAACCCCTTTGATCCAACCGAACCGTCCTCAGTCACAGGATAGAAATTAACACCCAGTCGCTTTATCCGCGCTTTCTCTACAATGTCCCCGGTACTTCGACCACCGTAGAAGAATTGAATTGATTTGGGGTCATATCCTTTCTCTATCATCCGCTCAGCCAGAAACATCAGCGGTGGGAAACCGACTCCACCGGCGACTATAACGGTTTGTTCTTTTTTGGAAGGCAGTTTGAAGGGGGTACCGAGGGGGCCAAGAACATTAACGCCATCATTCTTGCTTAGACCAGAGAGAATTTTAGTGCCGCGTCCAAATACTTTGAAGATGATCTCAATTCCGTTTTCTCCGCTCGAAACTCCCGCAATCGAAAAAGCACGACGGAAAAATATCGACGGAGACGGTATCTGCAGGTGTACGAACTGACCGGGTTGGCAACTTGCCGCACGCGGGAAAGGCGCGACAGTTATGGAGTAGTAGTCGGCTTTGAGGTCTTTTATTTTTGTTAGGCAGGCATCATGGCACGCCGGCTTGGTCATCGTAGTTCTCTTGGCTTCTGAACCTTGTGCTTGTATACTTTCCAAAGCCCCTGATCTTCCAATGGCATTGGGGCAATATCAAAAATCATGCCTTGTACATACCTGAGAAGCCGGTTGTCCAACTCTTCAATACTCGAAGGCGTCATCAGCCTAAGGTCTTCAACACGGCCGGAAAAATCAAGCTTGATCTGAAAATAAAAGTCCAGCTGCTGCCATTGAACTCGATAAGCTTCGAGAGGAAATTCAAATTCCTCCCGGAAAACAGTTGGTTTTACATCGTTATACAGCAACGTAATCGAGTCGCCGTCGGGACCAATATAAATAGCCGCAAAAGGATCAACATAGGTGCTGGTATCTGCTACCTCGTCAGTCGGTGAAACCTCCTGTGAGACCGAATCGGTAACTTCTGAATCGGCAATTTCGTCTCTAAACGAGCGTTGAGGCTTATAGCTGGTCCGCTTGCGGGCCTCATCGCCCCAGAAGGTGTTAGGGAACGAATCAACAAACTCATTATAAGCAAAAATGAGAGAGGAATCTCCCGGACTCTGGTATTCTTCAGTCAACCAGATAGTTGCAAACTTCGCCTGTAAGTAGTACTTGGAGTCCTCGAAGTTGTCGACCACGTACTGATATCGAGATCGGGCCGAATCAATCTCGTCTTCGTCGATGAAGTTTTCAGCCTGTCGAATGTAGACATGAGCGTAGCCGGTGTCAGCGGGAGTACCAACAAGGTTCCGCATTTCCATCACTTCGCCAATGTAATCAGAATTCATATACGTAGCCAGGATCAGATCAATAATCGAATCTGCAGTCGCGGTATCTCCCGCGTCTTCGGTGTACATCTGCGACAAGGCCAACATTGCTTTGGGAACTTCATAGGCCGAGGGGAAAGAATCGATCAGGTACTGCATCTCCAGGATGGCCGTATCCGGTTTGTTAAGCTGGAACCAGTAAAGCTCTGACAACAGATACTGGGTATGCGCCGCTTCGTCGATCTGAGTCTGAGTGGTGGCAGAATCGACCATCAAGGATCGAGCGTAGGTCTCGATCTTGCCGATGGCGGATGATTTCTGAAGGGCCATGCGTCCTAGGTCCGAAGAGCGGGAAAGCCGCGTAGAAAGATCATAATACTCTTTGGCTTTTTTCAGGTCGTCATACTCATACTGGTAGATCAGCCCCAGATTTAGATTCGCTTCCCCGGCGGCGCGACTGTTGGCTTCGTCAAGGGAGACTTCTTCGTAAATTGACACGGCACCGTCCACATCCTCATCCAATTCGTAACCATACGCCGTCGTGAGTTTCAGGACCGCCAGTGAATCAAAATAGAGCTCATCATCAGACAACTGTTTCAAATAGTCCATGCCGTCGGAGATTCGCTGCAGGCGATACGAACAAATTGCCGCACTGTAGAGGGCATGATATTTCACGTTCTTTTCCGGGTCGAGCCCGAGCACCTGTAGATAGGCGCCTAACGCTTTGTCAAATTGAAAAGTGTTGAAGTAAGCATCGGCCACATATTCCTGAGCCTTTTCGATCTCCTCATCGGAGCCTACCGAATCACGCACAAATAGGAAATATGGTTCGGCCAGATTATAGTCCCGGTTATCGTAATGATATTCTCCAATAGCCATCCCGGCTTCGGCTCGTATTTTGCGGTCATACTCATCGCTCAATAAGACCTCAAATAACTCCATGGCATCGTCCATTTCATTCTGCTGGAGTTTGGCCTTGGCCAAATAGAGATTTACCTCTTTGACATACTTTGACTCCGGGTAATTGGCCAGAAGTTCCCGTATCCGTCGTTCTGACTTCAGATGCTGACCAACGTGATAATACGAAACTCCCAAAACATACAGAGCGTCATCGTACCACTTAGAGTTGGGATGGTTTTCGATTACTTTGAGCGATTTCTCGATGGCAATATTGTACTGTCCGGCATTAATACTGCGACTACCCCGCTTGAGACCTTCTTCACGAGCATTTTCAGCCGTATTGAATGCTTTTCGGGCGTTGTAGAAGGTATTGTAGTAGACACATCCTGACATCATCAGGATGATCACTAATGCGACTAAGACTGTTGTCGCTCGTTTAATGTACAAGTCTAATAATCTCCAATTCTAAAGTCATTCTGGTCGCAGGCTTTATACTTATCGTCCGCGGTTGCGTTTCAAGTTCCACTACGCGGATTTCGCCGCAACGCGGACTGTTCCGCTACGCGGACTGCTCCGCTTTCAGGCTGCTCACAAGTTCGGGCAGAAACTCTCCCGAAGGTATCTTAAAGCAAAAGTCGGCCATCTCCGTAATCGGAGTTGGCTCCATGTTAATCTCCACCAGAAGAGCACCATGCCGCTTGGCCACTATCGGCAGTGAAGCAGCCGGATGAACAACTGCCGAAGTACCGATTGAAAAAAACAGATCAGCCCGTTCAGATTCTTCAAAGGCTTTGTTGATTATTTTCTCGTCGAGCATTTCACCAAACCAAACAACATCGGGTCGGATTTTTCCGCCGCACTTACTACAGGATGGAATACTATCCGGGTCTATGTCACCCTCGTCCAAAAATGGGGTAAAACAGTCGGCACATTTGTTCCGCAGGATGTTACCATGTAATTCAAGGACGTTGGTGGAACCGGCTGCCTGATGCAAAGAATCGACATTCTGAGTTATCAGGCAGAAGTGGTCAAATAGTTTTTCCATTTCACACATTGCGTAATGCCCCGGATTCGGCTCTACTTTGTTTAGTACTTCGCGCCGCCAGTTGTACCATTCCCAGACTATTGAGGAATTGGCCATAAAGGCGTCCATTGTAGCCAGTTCTTCCGGGCGAAACTTCCCCCAGAGGCCTTCTTTACCTCTGAAGGTGGCCACACCGGATTCTGACGAGACTCCGGCTCCGGTTAGAATAACGCATCTGCTGCAAGATTTGAGGCGTTTCAGAAGATCTTCCATATTTGTTTAAGATAATCGGCTACGGCAGAAAAGACAATCTAATATAGGGTGGTGTCCTAATTTGAACGGGGAACGATGAAAATGAAACTCCTGCTAATAGAGTGACTTGATTCTCATAGTGGTCGGGGCTGGCAAGACATAGGGGATA
>JAUXBO010000075.1 GCA_030619345.1 Candidatus Zixiibacteriota bacterium
CGGTGGTGACGGTGAAGTTCATCACACCCATGCTGCTTACAATTTCACCGGTGGTGACACCTATGAAGTTGCGGTAGCTACCTTTGGTATTACCGGTGGACTTGCCCCTGGCGAGAACGCGGATGCAAATTCGCCGACTATCGCTAACATGGCTCTACTGGTCAACCAGTGGGCTGGTTTCGGACGCGGTGATGTAAACAATGATGGAGTCCTGGGTAACCTGGCCGACATCATTTACCTCGCTCAGTTCGTTAACGGCATAGGCACTGGCCCGATACCGTTCATGCACCTCGGTGATGTGAACTGTGATGCTGCTGTAGACGGTTTGGACGTCGATGCTCTTATCGACTACTACTTCTATTGTGGCGCTTGCCCGTGCGGTGAATTCGTATTCTAATTCGATTTAGATTCGAATAACCATATAGAACGAGGGTCTCTTTTGAGACCCTCGTTTTTTTTTGTGCCGTGCTCATAGTCCGAAATCACCCTCAGTACCTGTCCCCACGTCTTCGTAGGTCGAAATCCCCCTTCGACAAGCTCAGGACAGGCCTGCGGTTTCGACATTGACCAAGAAGTCTTCGTAGGTCGAAATCCCCCTTCGACAAGCTCAGGACAGGCCTGCGGTTTCGACATTGACCAAGAAGCCTTCGTAGGTCGAAATCCCCTGCGGTTTCGACATTAGTCATCGAAGGTCGAAGTAGATACAAGGTCAGAAGGCCTGCACCTGTCCTGAGCCTGACGAAGGACTCCTGACAATTAATCCTTACAAGTACCTACCACAAACACCAATTTAGCCCCCTTTTAATTGACAAATAGACGCAAAGGACTATATTATCAATAACTGAAAGAGTGTTTGGACGATTGCAACCGCCAACATCTGATCCTCTATTTCAAGTGCCAATGCGGGTGCGATCCGATAAATATGGAAATAAATAAATCTCATAATATTAGGTAATCTCATGCGCAGATTTATAATTGTTCTCTCCGTTGCATTAGTGGCATTTACGCTTGGCTACTGTCCTGTATCCGCCGACTTGGGCAAAGGTCCACTTGAGGCTGTCCAAAAAATCGATGAAAACCACCCGAGGCTGAACGATCTTGTTGTCGCCGGACCGGATCAGCCAGCGACGAAGAAACCGCTCTCGGCTGTCGGAAAAATTCCGGCTGGATCGACTGTTCCCAGTCCACCGCAGGCTTTCTTTTGCGACATACAGGATTATACCAGCGGAATGGCTGCCTTTTACTGGACGATTCCAGATACTTATGGCGATGACCTGTTTAACATGCGCTTTACTTCCGAGGCTAACTTCGACTGTTCGTTGAAAGTTGCTTACTACCTGATGTACTGGCCTGAAATCGTAACGACCGACATGCGTTGCTACTTGTGGGCCGACGATGGTTTCGGCTTCCCGGGTGCAAAGCTCGACTCAGTAGATATCCCTTTCGCCGTCATTGATGCCGCCCACACAACTGCGGGCGGTAACTTGTTCTATGTCTCCGCTGATTTCTCGGCGTCCAACTGGATTTTCTCAGATGGCGTGGAGTATCATCTCGGCTTCACTGCTCTCGATCAGGTAACTGGTTCCCTGGCAATCATCTCCGATGCTGCCGATGGCCCTTTTGTCGGCGAAGAACGCGCCAGTGAAAACTGGAACGGCACTTGGGGCTCGATGTTCAACGACTGGGGAACCGATGTCTCGTTCTTCATTCTTGCGGAACGCTGTTGTTCCGAGATTCCGTACACCAACTGTTACACCCAATCGTACATTCAAAATATTTCCTACTTCTGGCGTGCGCCGCACCCGTCCTACGGTGACGAGAGTTACTCTCAACGATTTACCGTAAACGGTCCCGATACTCTTTCGTCAGTAAATATAGCAATATACGATGATGCCGGAAGTTCGTCGGCATTCGATCCCGCCGGCAACAACGATATTTACATTACCATCTACGGTGATGACGGCGCGGGCCTGCCCGACCCAGCAAATATCCTGGCTCAGGAGACTCTTCCGGCCGGGACGTATTCTTTCTTCCCCTCGCTGACGAATGTACCAATAGGATACACGTTTACTTACGGCTCCATCTTTCATATCGCGTTCTCCACCGATGGCGTTGTTGGCAGCAGCTATGAATCCTGCCTGTCATCTGACGGCACGGATGGTGTTGGCGGCTCCGCTTCCGACTGGGGCGGCGGCAACTGGGTTGATATGCTTTCCGGCTGGGGTCTCGATGTTAACTTTTATTTTGAAGCCAATATCTGTATCGATCCTCATCCGATCTGTTCCTGGAACAGCTACTACCACGGCATCGCCTATTTCTGGCGTTTGCCGGACCGTTATGGAGACATAGCTCAGGCGCAGAAGATTAAAATTTCCGGAACCGAGTGTCGGGTTCAGCAAGTCAGTTGGGCGCTTTACGATACCGGAGAATCGGGAACTTACACGACCGATTCTAAAGTATCGGTGTATACGGATCTGGCCGGATTACCTGGCACCGAAATAGCTTCGGTAATTCTAACCCCCGCCGATTATGTTCTCTTTCCCGGCTTGACAACTGTTGATTTTTCGGCTCTCGACGTTTTTGTGACCTCTGACTACTGGATATCTATTGAAGCGCTAACGTCCGATACTCTGCTTGGCATTCGCACCCTTTCCGACGCCGGTGGAGGCGGCTTTGATGATTCCTGGGCCGAATCCTGGCTGGGGACATGGGAACTTGTGTGGCCCGCCTGGGGGCTTGGCTCCGACTGGGCGGCTGTGGCAGAATCGTTCCATTGCTGCGATATTCCTCCACCGACGATCTGCTACCCGTATCTTGAAGATGGTTGGGCCTCATTACAAGGTAACTATCAACGCACGGGACGAAGCGAACTTTCAGTCGGAGACTCCTGGTGCGACCTCAATCTGAACTGGTCGTACGAAGATGCAACTGACGGCGTCTCTTTTTGCGGACCTTCGGTTTTCGAAGACAAAGTTCTCTGCTCGTTTAACACTCACGTAAACGTGTTTGATCTCGCGTCCGGCGCATTGCAATACAGTATCGCTCCGGGCGGAGTGTACCTGGGGTCTGGAGTTCGGAACACTCCGACCGTGCATCATATTGCTGCTCTGGGCACCGATGTTATTTTCCTTGGTGGTGGGGATCAGCAGTCAATACTCGCTTACGATCTCAACACCGGCGCCATGATTTGGGCGCGTTCTGTTCTTGAAGTCGGGCCGACCGGACTCTTTGGTGCCACTCGTTGGGGAACCTTTATCGTACTGGATATAGCCGGGCAGGACATTCTCTACTGGGGAACCGATCTTGGCAATATTGTAGCTGCTGAAGCTGCCACCGGTAATTTGTTTACAGGCTGGTCGACCAATCCGATCGCGACCGGATTTTCCACTTACAAAACCGGCGCTACCGATGGTTCACAGTTGTTCTTCGGCACTTACTCACCGGCTGGTGAGGGAGATATCTACTCCCTTGATGCCGCGACCGGGTCCATAAACTGGCAGTTGTCTGCTTCCGGCGGTTTACAAGCTGTAAACGCCTTTGGTGCTGCCTACACGGCTGGCGAGGAAGGATTCGAAGGACTGTCCTACGATACATACAGCGGATTAATTTTTGCCAACTCCCGCTGCGAAGGGGACTACCCGACCGACGGTCTTTTCTATGCTATTGCTGCCTTT
Source organism: Candidatus Zixiibacteriota bacterium (assembly GCA_030619345.1). Lineage (GTDB taxonomy): Bacteria > Zixibacteria > MSB-5A5 > GN15 > FEB-12 > JARGFS01. The sequence continues at coordinate 3,675 of JAUXBO010000075.1, forward strand.
GATGGCTCTTTGCCGAACGGGACGGCATCGATCTCCAACCGTACCCGTGAAGCATCCCCAATTATTGATATCAACAGAGTCTACGTTCCTACGTTATCTCGCTGGGTCTCTCCCCCGGCCGGAGGAACTTTAGTAGCCTTCAACAAATACAACCTGGCCATTCAGTTCGCTACTCAGTCGGCCTCAGCCGGTCGCTACTATGTCGACGGCCTGCTCACCTGCGAAGAGTACGGCACTCCCCAGCAACTATTCGCTTTCAACGAGGACGGTTTCTTGAGTTGCTTCAACTCAGAAAACGGTGATGAACTCTGGCGTCGCAGAGTCTTCCATGCTCCCGGGTACGCGCCCAACATCGGCATGGCGGGAGCAATCGCAGTCGATCCGGCCACCGATGAAAACTATCTCCTGTTTGCTGACTTCTGGGGAACTCTATACGGTCTGGCCAAAGGCACCGATCGACCACGCTTACAGTTTTATACCTACAATCCCTCAGGTCCGGTTGAATTTGGTTCCGCTTCCTCGATCATGGCTGACCTTGGTCCGTTGTTCAAAAACACCGGCTGCGCCGATCTGCAAATTCAACAGGTAAATGTTGATGAGAACCCGTTCATCCCTGACATCCCTTCGTTCTCAATTGAGACAATCAATCAGGACCTCATGCACAGAGCATCCAGTATTGCCAACGACCTCACCGATGGCATCACCAACAAACTGGGCCGTATCCATGTCGCCAACACTCTGGCTGTTGATGACCAGATTTCAGTTCGCTCATTGGACAAAGAACTGACCAATCCGGCGGCAGCAGGTTTCCCGACTTACATAAATGCGGTTGTGACTCCGTTTGTGGGGCAAACAGTGGCACCGGACGAAGACGTAAATCTGGTTGTCGACGTAATCCAAGCCAATATTCTCCGTGGACCGCAAATATTCTATATTGAATTGGGCACTAACGATCCGGACTTTTTCCTCAACGATCCGACCTTAAAACCACAGGTCATGGTCACCCTTGTCGGCGGTTGCCTTATCGATACGACTACTCTTCATTTTGGAATTGGCGGGGGGAATTTCCAACTTGTTACCAACACCTCCCGATTGGGTACCGGTGACTGGTCGCCGCACGGATTCCATATCGACGGTGACGAGTCTTCCTATTATCAGGGTTCGTTTATCCATCATGTCAGCAAGTACCGCATGGCAACCCATACCCAGGACTGGTCCGGTGGTGGTGGTGAAGCCGAAGCGCTGTACTCGATGCAGCCCGATCCCAACTACTGCGACAATTCCTGTAAACCGGCCCTGGTGACCGGAGTGGCCCTCGGTAATATGTGGGATGGCGTATACTATGTGCCGATTACCGGTAACATGATTTGTGCCACTTACCTCGACTCGGTGCAGAACACCTGGGACTACGGATGGGATGGCTGGGGACAACCGTTCGATAACGATTCCACCATGGGTCTGATAACCAACCAACGCACTATCGGCGCGCTCGACGTTCCCGCGTTAGCCAATCTCACTCTCGGGATTATGGAAATCAGAGAGCGTAACGGCAATCCTGTCGATGGTTGGTATCTCTCCTCCATTCATGACTTTGATGTTGGCTCAGACGCTGCCGGGCACAGTAATGCTGCCTCAATTGGCTGGTCCTACAATCCTGGTGGCGACGCTGCCTGGGGTCAGATCAAGATACCGTTTGGTTCATGCGACGGTCCGGGAATGATTAATACCCATGGTCTCCAGGGACCTATGGCCCTGTTTGACTGGGCCGCCTACTGGGATTCAGCCTATGTTTATGCCACAGCCGGTACAGGCTATTTTGATCATGCAATGTCTGGTGGTGACGGTGAAATCCATCACACCCATGCTGCTCACAATTTCACCGGTAGTGACACCTATGAAGTTGCGGTAGCTACCTTTGGTATTACCGGTGGTCTTGTTGATAATGCCAACGCCGGCGCGGAACTCGCCCCGATGGCCATTTTGGTCAACCAGTGGGCTGGATTCGGACGTGGTGATGTGAACAATGATGGTATAATCGGTAACCTGGCTGACATCATTTACCTCGCTCAGTTCGTTAACGGCTCTGGCACTGGCCCGATACCGTTCATGCACCTCGGTGATGTAAACTGTGATGCTGCCGTAGACGGTTTGGACGTCGATGCTCTTATCGACTACTACTTCTATTGTGGCGCTTGCCCGTGCGGTGAATTCGTATTCTAAGTTTTTCTGGAGTTAAATGACAATACAGAACGAGGGTCTTTTTTGAGACCCTCGTTTTTTTTTGTGTACTGTGTTCTCGGGTGACCCAGGGCTTGCCGTGGGTCGGGTGGCCCACCACTTGTGGTGAGTTTATATCAAGGTGGTTTCGTAGGTCGAAATCCCCTGTGGTTTCGACATTGATCAAGAAGCCTTTGCAGGTCAAACGGCCTGCCGTTTGACATTTTTTAACAAGTATTCCTTCCAATATGTCGAACCGACAGGCGGTTCGATCTACAAACCTCAAAAAACATTCAATCCGAAAATAAAACCATCGACGTAAAAGACGCTGTCTACTAAACCACCAACAAATCACCAAACAACCCCCAATTCTATTTGTTGCCATCGTTGCTGCTTCACGTATAATATCAACATGCACATTGTGGAACATGACAAGAACACTACTACCGTTCTGGCTCTTCTGGCTGACTTGTTTGAAGTTGGCGCTGTTTATCGCCGACCGGACGAAATTGATATCGCTCTGACACCTCGGTATGATCGCAGCAAGTGCTTGAAATTTATCAAAGATCGGCTAAAACTGGCCGGTTATCAGTTCAGAATTGACGACAGCTCCGAGACAATCATTCTGTCGATCAATCCCAAAGCGAACCAGAGCATTCCTCTGGTCAACATCGTACTCTTTCTTCTTACTCTATTATCTGTTTATTTTATACCGGTGTTTTTTCGAAATCTGACTTCCGACGATATGGGCGAAGTGTTTGACCGCACTCTTGAGTCACTCGGACAGGGAGCCGGACTGGAATTTGCGGCGGCTCTAATCTCCATTCTGTTTGTCCACGAAATGGGCCACTTCATCGCCGGACGTCGCAGGAACATCGTTACTTCATGGCCATATTTTATTCCCGCTCCCAATATCATTGGGACTTTCGGTGCCGTTATAAAATCCAAATCACCATTTTGGAATCGGCGCGATCTTATCGAAGTCGGTGCAGCCGGTCCAATCGCCGGATGGATCGTTGCGTTCTGCTGGCTGGCTTATGGACTTTCGCAGTCGGGTTATTTTCCTGTGGCTGAATTCGAACCGACCGAAATGGCATTTTCCCTGGAAGGCGAATCTCTGATTATGCGCTTTCTGACCCTCAATCTGATTGGTGCCGCGCCCGAAGGATATTTGTACCGTCTGACCGAGGCGGCGTTTGCCGGTTGGGTGGGGCTGCTGGTCACAGCAATCAACATGCTTCCTATCGGCCAACTCGACGGCGGACATGTGATCTACGGCCTCTGGCGGGAAAAGCAGCATATTCTCGGGATGATCGCTATGGCTTTACTTCTGTTGTTAGGATTTCAATCGCAAATCTGGTGGGTATTTGCAGCCTTTGGAGTTTTGTTCGGTATTAAGCACCCACCGACACTTCAGGATAATTTGCCGCCGCAAAGACATGCGGTCTGGATGGGATGGATCGCCCTGCTGATTCTGTTACTGTCGTTTACACCCGTGCCTTTTCGCTGACCGGCATCTCATCGAGGCAACTCGTATCAATCTCGGAATCGTAGAATTCGGAGAGATTGATTAGTTTATTCCTGATCGCGTTGAAAAAGCTATCGACTAATTCGGGATCGAATTGCTTGTCACGGTACTTGTAAATCTCCTGTAACGCGACGGCAATTTCGGCGCCCTTTCGGTAGGGTCGGTCAGAGACGATGGCGTCGAATGTATCCACAACCGCCAGCAGTCTCCCTTCAATCGGAATCTCTTCCCCCTTTAGTCCCTTGGGATAGCCGGTGCCGTCGTACCATTCATGGTGGCTCTCGATGTACTTAACGGCCGGCTTCAGCAAATCGATACCCTCGATAATTTTCAGTCCCACCGTAGGGTGGTCTCTCATCTGGTCTTGCTCTTCTTCGGTGAGTTTTCCGGGTTTGTTCAGGATAGAATCAGGGACCCCGATTTTGCCTACATCGTGAAGGGTGCAACCCATAATCAGATTGCGAAGTTGATGATCGTTCCATCCCAAAAAGCGCGCGACAAGCTCGGCCAATCGACTAACCCGGTCGGTATGACCGGCGGTGTATTTATCGCGAGCTTCGATCGCGTTGGCCAGCGCCTTAATGGCATGAAGATAGGAGCCCTGCAGATCCGTGTACAAATTATGATTGGCGATAGCGCTGGCCGCGCTATCGGTCAGGATAGCCAGCAGATCTACTTGTCCCGGCGTGACTGTCCCAAATTTCTCAACTATCAGAATATTGATTAAGCCGTGCAGTCGCCTCCGCATTAGAATTGGCTGACAGATAAATATCTCGTTGAAAGTTTGGCCGTCGATTTCCACCGGCCAAGACTTTATCACCGGCTCACCGGTCTCATTATCAATCAGTTGATGCGTGTCACTGAGTTCTACTTTTTCGCGATTGCATTCCTGATCGGATTCGCTTACCAACCGGAGAATGTCATTTGTATCCGGATCAAACTCTATTAACCCGACCGCTACGGCTGAAAACTCCCGCTTGCAGGTGGTAACCAGCAGCTTGAGATATTCTTCGATCTCCGTGCCCGCAACATTAGCCCGTGACAGTTTCAAAAACTCCAATTGTTCTTTGAGCTGGAGGTTCTCGCGAACAACTCTCTGGTGTTCCAGACCGCGACGTATCGTTGCACTCATAATATCAAGCTTGAACGGCTTGACCAGAAAATCATAGGCGCCTTTTTTCAACACCGATATTGCCGCCTGCACGGTGGGATGAGCGGTCATCATGATTACCGCAGCGTCGGGATGGTGCTTACGGGTCAGATCGAGAACATCAATACCGGATCTTTTCCCCATAACCAGATCGGTCAGAACCAGATCGACCCGGTTATTCTTGATGTACTCCATCGCTGCAACCGGCTGGACAAAAGTCTGCACATGATAAGGTGCGGAGGCCAGGGCTTCCGCAATTATGGCGCAGATATATTTCTCGTCATCGATTACAACGATGTTGGCAATAGAATCGTTTGGCTTCATGGTTCCTGCTTCATTAGCGAGTTCTTTTGCCTCTATCGGACACTTTGCCAAAGGGACCACAAACGATTTGGTATCTGTTTAATAATTGAGCTTAAGAACAGTAGAAGTA
>JAUXBO010000222.1 GCA_030619345.1 Candidatus Zixiibacteriota bacterium
AGGCAGCGTTCTGTCCGAAGATCAGAAACTTTCGATGGAACTTGAGGCGGTCTCGATCCAAACTGTTCTGGGCATGATCTCAGAGCAATACAGTCTGAATATTGTAGTAAACGCTGATGTCGCGGGCGAGGTTAGTTTGAAACTGAAGGACGTTGATCTGCACACCGCTCTTTCTGCGATTCTGTATCCTAACGGATACAATTACTATATTGATGATGACGTAATTGTTGTGAAATCTCTGGAATCCCAGACGGCTGCGGAACTGGTCACAAAAATAATCACGCTCAAGTACGCCGATGCAGCAACGGTCCAGAAAGCTCTGGAAGCGGTCAAAACCGACCGCGGCTCGGTCGTCATTCTTGATCCTACAATCGATGGTCAGGGAATCTCGACACAGAAATTCACTCCCAACCGCCTTTTGGTTACCGACTATCCGCATGTTGTTTATCAAATGACAGAATTGCTGAAAGACCTGGACATTGCCGAGCGATTGATTTCCATTGAAGTGAAAATAATCGAAACGACCATTGACGATCAGAGTAAGTTGGGATTCAACTGGCCATCTTCGATGACCGGTCAAATATCTTCCGGCACGATGGACAACTCTTCCGGTTCTACCACTTCTGATCAGAGCAGTGGGTTGTTGGCGAGTATGCCGATTGAGACAGGACAATGGACATGGGGCACGCTGAGTGTAAGCGAACTGCGCTCCGTTCTTGATGCTCTCAGTGAGAAAGGGAACAGTCGTCTGTTGTCGAACCCACGTATTACCACGGTTGAAAACCGCGAAGCAGTTATCAAAAGCCAGACTGTAATTCCCATCCAGACTATCAATCGTTTTTCTGAAGCAGCCGCAACCGCCGATATCGTGACTTTTATCGATGAAGAGGTTGGTATTTCTCTAAGAGTTACAGCCCGGATTAACGAAGATGACAAAATTACACTCGACGTAATGCCGATAGTCGAGGATATTATTGGATACGCCGGTACGGCCGAAAATAGTAAGCCGATAACTTCCGAGAGATCGATTATAACGCGGATAACGGTTCGTAACGGAGAGACTGCGGCTCTCGGTGGCCTGCTGAAGGAATCAGAAATTATACGTGAGCGAAAAGTACCGCTGCTCGGCCAGATTCCGATATTGGGAAGTGCGCTGTTTACTCATCGCGAAACTCAGAAAACCACTACCGATCTCCTGATACTGATAACCCCCATCCTGATGCCATGATCAGTTACGGGCGAGCATCCATCGTTTGGACTTGCTAAAGAAAAGCTGGACTGCAAACAAGATCACGGTTAGATCAAACAAGAGCGTCGTCCAGGCCGACCCACTCGATGCATCCGAAGCTTTAAAGCAGCCGCAGTCGATCGATATCCCGCGTACGATAACGCTGCACAAAGCACCAATGAACAATAGCGTCATCAGATTTGTCCATACTACCGCCCCGCGATAGTAAACACCGAGAATCAGCGCGAGCCCGACGATTAATTCCAACCAGGGCATAATCAGAGCCACCAGATTGATCAGCTTTCCCGGAACCAAATGGTAATACCAGATGGACTTTGCGAATGATTCCGGTTCGACAATTTTGTAGGCCGATGCATAGATGAACATAAGGCCAATACCGAGGCGGGCCAGCAATGTCAGATAGTCGTTATCAATTACTCTTCGCATTCTACCCTCCGTTCGATCTCCAGCCCATAATTGTCCCATTCTCGGGAGCCGCCAAAGAAAATCATCATATTCGTATAACCAAAATCCTGCATATTTCTCGCCAAGTGCAGAGAGAGATCACACTCCTCACCCGAGCAGAAAATGATAGTTGGATGATCTTTCTCGAGTCCCCCCAGGGCTGAATCAACATAGGTATCAATATTCTCGTCCGGCAGATACTCAAACGGTATGCTGACAGATCCCGGTATCGTGCCACACTCAAATTCTGAAACTTCACGAGCATCGATAAAGACGGCCCCACCGGCCATGTGTTCCATTTGAGCTATATTGATGGAAATAAAAGGAGGATCTCCCTTATCGGCATTCGGCGGCACAATCGGATCATCACCATTTGAGAGTGTTCGCCATTTTCCGATATAGTCTATTGAATTGGCCGGGACGATATTTCTGACCAGACCAAGAATCGACGCTATAATTAGTAAGACAACAAGCTGAGAAGTTGTAGACTTCATCTATATATTGACCTTTCCTGTTTTCCAGTTTATACAGCACTTAGGGTGAGAAGGTTTGCAAAAATTAGTGCCCTTCGTGGCCGCCCCCAAATAAAGTCATAAAGACTATTCCGGCAATTAGAAGCGCCAGTTTTAACCAGCGGTTGTCCTTGGTGTGGAAGACCTCCGGCAATAGATCACCGGTGGCAATATATAAGAACGTTCCGGCGGTTATACCGGTCAAAATACGAATAAGCGAATCACCGGCATACGAGAGAACCGGCGAAAACAGCAGCGCTCCAATCGGAGCCGATAAAGAGAACAGAGCCAGGAGCAACCAGGCGTTTTTCTTTTTCATTCGGCCCAAGACAAGTAGCGAGGCCAAAGCAAATGCTGCCGGAATCTTATGGGCAACGACCGAAACAAAAATCGATGAGCCAAGTGTGGATTCGTGCGCTCCAACCGCCAGACCAACCCCCTCGAAAAGTGAATGTACCGAAAGCCCCAAGAAGACGGTGATGGAAATCACTTTGTGGCTGTGATCGTAACTCTCTTTGCCTCCGGCCAGCAGAATCTTTTCCAGAAAGAAGATGAGAAGAAACCCGACCAGAACAGGTAGGGCGGCTGTTTTTCCTCCTCCTTCGATAGATTCCGGCAGAAGATGCAAGAACACAACGCCCAGGATTATCCCGGCGCCAAGCGAGATGAACAGGTGCAAGATACTGTCACTCCATTGGCGCACCAGGGCAAGAGTTCCGCCCACCATGGCCGCCACAAACACTGCCGCTATTTGAAAATATAGGTTTACTTCCATAACTCCGAGAATGAAAACGTGCAGGCTATGGGAGTCAAGATAATTCTGCGAATGCAAGGCAAAAGAGAGACCGGGGTTCATACGTATGAACCCCGGCCGAGTGAAATTTTCCTGTCCGCTTGCTATTCGTACCGACAGACTGTTGGCTACTGAATTTAGTTAACTGTTGCTCGCTTTCCCGCCCGCGAAACTAACAGTCCATATTGACCGCCAAGAATCTTGCCGACCACTACTGAAAACTTTGACGGGGACAGTACCTGCAGGCTGTAGGGATGCCAGCAGTCTTTGTCACCCTTCAATGCGAACTTCTCCGGTTCTTTTCTCTTCGGCATGGTGCTCTCCCTATTATAGGTGTTCCCCTCTATCATGATTTCTCACAATAATTACTAATAGATAGCGGTTTACGAGCTAGGGAGACGAAAAAAATGTCTACCTCAGATATCACCTCCAATCGGAAGTACCGAGATGTTTACAGCTTTGAATATCCGGATGGTCCGTCTGCGGACCGATGAGGTAATCCGGACCTGTATCTTTCCAAATATGAGTTTTTTGACATACACCTAAGAACTGAGAATCTTGTGTAACTTCTTGATCGCCCGATGCTTATAGATGTTGACTACCTGCTGAGTAATTCCAAGAATTCCGGCTATTTCGCGTTCGGTCTTCCCCATGAGATAAAACCTCACAACCTCTTTCTGGCGCGCAGATAGTGAATTATTGACGTGCCATTTTAGACGATTGCGGAATTTATCCAAACCCCGAGCAACTTTGGATTCGCCTTCCCGGACATAATAGGGTGACTGATCATTAGCAAATGATTCAAGAAAGAGCCTGTCGACCAGTACCTCTGCGAAATCGCTCTCGCGGCGAAGAGTCATCGGGTAAGATTCCTCTCAGTATTTTAGCGCGTATTTTGCCCGGATTACTTTCAGTTCCGTCACTGATATGGAGAATTTAGCGGCCGTCTCTTCCCTGATCTCATTGAGAGCAACCTTGCTCTCGTAGTCGGTAAGATCCTGGGGCAGGCGTTTATACCGCATCTTGTAGTATTCGATTATTTTTTTGCTTCGGGCAGCTTCGGGGTTCGGCTTTTTTGATGTTGTAGAACCACTTCTTAAGCTCTTTTCTGACTGCTGCAGCTTTCCTTCCAATGAATTGATCTGCTTGTCTTTGTTGTCAATGAGTTCATACAGAGAATCCACTTGGGCTGTTTCTCTAAGACTCCGGGCGGTGATTGAATCGGCAAACTGCAATTCTCTTTGGCCCAAAACTGTTCTCAGCGACTCCGCCTCACCCATTGACTGGGACAGCTCTGCCGCTGATTGTTTCCGACCCTGCCGGAAAGCCTCATTCTTGACGTTTTGGCCCCTGATCGATTTCACGTAGCTGACTCCCGCTATGATCGCCAGAAGCGTGATTCCAAGAATGACTTTCTTCATTGATTGCTCCAATAATACTTCACAGTTTGACATTATTGGAACGGGGCGGCAGTGTCAAGTTTGAACTCATTTCACGCGATTTGGGCCGATAATAGATGGTAGGAGTATAATTTGGAGTCACCGGCAAGGATTCTTTTAGTTTGCCGCACTGCCGGGATTCTGCCTTATATTGGAGTACAGGTATACAAGTA
>JAUXBO010000263.1 GCA_030619345.1 Candidatus Zixiibacteriota bacterium
AGGTCTTGATCTCGCTTTAGCGAAATTGTGACTTGACGCAACTATAGACTCTGGAAAACCACCGCGATTCGGTACTAGCAGAATCCCCCAACAAAAAAGCCCGCCGCAAGGCGAGCTTGATGTCGGTCAAAGATGTCTAAATTGTGAGCGGCTTATTTGTTTGCGGCTTTAGCTACCGCCTTGGCTTTCTTTTTCCCTTTTTTGTCCTTCTCATCGGTTTCAACTTTTGGTTTCTCCGTGAGAAGCTCCACGACTGATATCGAGGCGCCATCTCCGCGACGAACTCCGAGCTTTATAACCCGTGTGAAACCGGAAGTCCGCTCTGAAAACTGCGGGACGATTTCAGAAAAGAGTTTTTTGAAGACATCTTTTTGTTTGACAGTTTTTGCCACCTGTCGCTTGGCATGAAGCGTATCCTGTTTGGCTGTGGAAATGAGTCTGTCCACAACCGGTCGGAGAGCCTTCGCCTTGGCATCGGTAGTTTTTATTACCCGGTGCTGAAACAATGACATAGCCATATTGGCCAGCATTGCCTCGCGATGCGACTTGGTGCGTCCCAGTTTCTTGACTTTATCTCGGTGTCCCATCGTCTACTTTCAGTTAATTAGTTTCCTGAACTTCAAGGAAGCTCGAAATGTCCATTCCAAACGAAAGATCCAACTCATCCAGAATGGCGCTTATTTCATTGAGCGACTTGCGACCGAAATTTCGGTACTTGAGCATTTCGCTTTCACTTTTTGTTACCAGATCAGAAAGGGTCTGGATATTGGCTGCCCGCAGACAATTGGAAGAACGAACAGACAGTTCCAGCTCATCGACTCTGGTCTTGAGCAGATTACGAACCCGTACGGTCTCTTCATCTTCGGCCGGTGTCTCTTCGACCATAACTTCTTCATCCATATTGATGAACAACTGCATATGATCTTTGAGCAGTTTTGCCGCATAACTGAGAGCGTCCTCGGGTGTGATGGTACCGTCGGTAGTCAATTCCATTATCAGGCGATCAAAATCAGTCTTTTGTCCAACACGAGTGTTTTCGACCAAATACGAAACCTTAACCACCGGAGAAAACAGGGCGTCGACAAAAATTGTCCCAACCGGAACGTCCGGTCTTTTGTTCTGAGCGGCCAGGTAATAGGCGCGTCCGGAATCGATATCGATTTCCATTTCAAAATCAACATCATCGGTCAGTTCACAGATATGCAACTCGGGATTGACAAATTCGACTTCCGGGTCGCCCTGAAAATCGGCGAGTGTCAGCTTGCCCTTTTTGGTGGCTTTGAGGGTGAGCGTCCGCATTTCATCAGCATGAAGTTTGACGCGAATATTCTTCACATTCAAAACGATATTGGTAACATCCTCGTAGACACCGTCGATCGATGAAAACTCGTGGAGACATCCGCGAATGCGCATTGAGACGATTGCCGAACCCTGAATAGATCCAAGCAGGACCCGTCTGAGGCCGTTACCAATAGTGGCACCGTAACCTCTTTCAAGTGGCTCGATTATAAAGCGAGAGTAGTTATCAGTAGCCGAGGACTGGTCGTTAACGACCTCTTTCGGCATTGTCAGTGGCTTCCATTTCATATTGCCAGTAACCTCCCTAGTTCGGGATTCTCCTTACTTAGAGTACAGCTCGACAATAAGCTGTTCGTTAACCGTCAGCGGTATATCAGTGCGCTTAGGCACTTCGAGCAGTTCTCCTTCGAGAGCCGCTTTATTCAGGCGCAGCCAGGGCATTTCTTCGCCCCTGCCAACTTCCTTCAGCGAATCGTGAATCATATCCATTTTCTTGGACTTATCTCTGATCCTGATCGCCTGGTTCGGTTTAACCTGGAACGCCGGTATATCAACCAAGCGGTCGTTTACCGTCACATGACGGTGGCGAACGAGCTGCCTGGCAGCTTTACGCGAAGGCGCAAAACCAAGACGGTACACCAGATTGTCAAGACGACTCTCCAGCAACTGGAGGAGGATCTCACCTGTGATACCTTCCCTCTGGTCGGCTTTCTTGAAGTAGTTCTTGAACTGTTTCTCAAGTACGCCATAAATACGGCGAACCTTCTGTTTCTCGCGCAACTGCAGACCGTACGGAGAGATTTTCCTTCGCATGTTCTGTCCGTGTTGACCGGGGGCAAAAGCACGACGCTCATAAGCGCATTTCTCGGTCAGACAACGAGTGCCTTTCAGAAATAGCTTCTCTCCCTCTCGGCGGCAGAGTTTACAGTTTGCTTCACGGTAACGAGCCATCTATTCTCCTATATCAAACCAAAAATTATTCGCAAAATCAGACACGCCGTCTTTTCGGCGGGCGGCAACCGTTGTGTGGAATCGGGGTAACGTCTTTGATCATTGAGATTTCCAGACCGGCGGCGGCCAGTGACCTGATCGCAGCTTCGCGACCGGAGCCCGGTCCCTTGACCCAGACTTCAATACGCCGCAACCCCATATCCATAGCTTCCTTAGCGGCTACCGTAGCTGCCTGTTGAGCAGCAAAGGGGGTCGACTTCTTTGATCCCTTGAATCCCACCTTACCAGCGCTCCCCCAGGATATTGTCTGTCCCTGAGCATCGGCAATGGTAATGATCGTGTTGTTGAACGTGGATTTGATATGCACCACGCCATTAGACTCTACCTTACGACTTTTCTTTTTCGAGCGACCTTTTTTCTTAGGATCAGCCACAAATCACCTCTATAGAATACACTTTCAGATTTCTCTACTTCTTGCCCGGAGGCTTCTTCTTAAGTCCACCGATAGCCCGCTTCGGACCCTTCTGGGTACGAGCGTTGGTCTTTGACCGCTGGCCGCGAACAGGAAGTCCCCGACGATGGCGAAGACCACGGTAAGAACCGATGTCTATCAGGCGCTTAATATTCATATTGATCTGGCCGCGAAGGTTACCTTCGACATCATAATCTTCTTCGATCACACTACGAAGCTTGGCAACATCTTCATCGGTCAACTTGTTCACCCGAGTATTCGGACTCACGCCCGTCTTTTTGATAATTTGTTCGGCGGTATGATTGCCGATTCCAAATATATACGTCAGGCCGATCAGAACTCTCTTTTCTTTTGGCAGATCTACACCAGCAATACGAGCCAATGGTATCTCCTTATCTCAATATTATTAATTTTCTTATCCCTGGCGCTGCTTATGGTTTGGGTTGCGCGAACAGATAACTCGGATAACTCCGCGTCTCTTTATGATCTTGCAGTGTTCGCAGCGCTTTCTTACAGATGATTTTACTTTCATATCTCACTCACCCTTTATAGCGATAGGTGATTCTTCCTCTTGTCAAATCGTAAGGTGACAGTTCTAATGTCACTTTGTCTCCAGGCAGTATTTTTATAAAGTGCATTCTCATTTTACCGGATATATGTGCCAGAACAACATGACCGTTATCAAGTTCCACTCTAAACATGGCGTTTGGCAGGGGTTCAATAACCTTGCCTTCAACGGAAATGCTTGATTCTTTGGCCATAGTCTCCTTGCTAAGATACTGTCAGCACATCCGGACCGTCATCCGTAATGGCTACCGTATGTTCAAAATGCGCCGAGGGCTTTCCATCGGCTGTTACAATTGTCCACCCGTCCGGCAAAGTCTTTACCTCGTGGGTGCCCATATTTATCATTGGCTCTATCGCCAGTACCATCCCTGTTTGCAGGGTGGGGCCTTCTTCAGGCGACCCAAAATTTGGAACCTGAGGTTCCTCGTGCATGTTCCGCCCGATTCCATGACCGACTAACTGACGCACAACGCCA
>JAUXBO010000141.1 GCA_030619345.1 Candidatus Zixiibacteriota bacterium
ACTCTTGGCGTATTTATCGAATCAGGCAATTTGTTACCGCGATGATCGGAGAGGTCAGAAAACGACACCTGCTGCAGACTGGACCCAATTGCCAGCGAACCAAAATGAATTGTCTGCACCGAATCTGCCTCTTCGACAGTCAGATACTCAAGCTGCGCATCCTGCTGACTTCCCCAAACAGACAGATTTTCAACAAACCAGATACGCTTGCTCTTAACGGCTTCAATACCGGAAATCATATTCTCTCCTTACCCGTTAATCGGTGGTTTGGGATTTTCGAAAGCGGGGCGAAACCGGTTGAGCATCTCGGTCGCCTTGCGATCAAACGAATCGGCCAGTTGCAGCCAATCGGTTGCCACCCGATTCCGTCCCCGACTCTGAGACAGATCTCGTACTGCCGAAGTCTGGCAGACAATTGCCAGGGCACGAAAAGTAGCCGCCGTTTCCAGTGCAGGGTTAGCTCCAAAATTACCCTCGGGATCAACTTCATTCTGCACCAGTCCGTTAGCCAGCATTACTGCAGCGTTGATGACTTCATCGTTGTAGGCTTTCAAGACCGGTGTGTAGTCGAGATATACTGTTTCCTCAGAGGCAATGTTACCGGTAGGGCTGCGTTTGATCTCTCCGGTATCGTGGTTTAATTGATAGTCGGTATCGAGCGTGTACAAAAAGTAAGACGAATACCAGACCGTTACCTGCTGGTCCGAGATAAGGGCGCCTGAACTCTTTCGTACTATGTCACCCGCACCCGGATCGACGATGTAATCGACATTCTCGGTATAGATTGTTCCCAGAGAACTATCGGAGGCAACGACGACAGAACCCGGCACCAACGGCGAAGACGATAGGCTTACCCGGTCGATGGTGAAAGTAACATTTGTTCTCGACAGATCGATCGCTTGTATGGACTTTACGACCATATCTTCGGATTCCACGGCCCCGCCAAAAAACGACAAATAATCAGAGCCGCACAGTAAGAACGCCTGATCGGTTATTCGGCTCAAACGGGGAAAGCTATCGGCCAGGTATTTTTTTACGTTATCTACGAAAGTATATGACATCGATTACCTCCTCACCGAGAATGAATGCGTATCTGAAATACTGGTCAACTGGCTTCCCAACGGGGCGGTTGTAAAGGACGAGACGACTTCGATTCTGATCCAATAACGGCTGACGCCATCGACCGTGCTTTTCTGCCAATCGGACGGCATGGAATCATAATCTTCCCAAAGGAGCAGGCGTTTTTCCGCGCTGTCGAAACCATAGGTTCCGCCGGGGGGAGTGAACGCCTTCCAGTTGATACCATCGAAATAACTATAGCTCAGCGTGCCGCCGCTGCCCACCGTGGACAGGATTATAAACAGATACCGGAATTTTCGATCTCCCCCCAGGTAAACCGAGTCGCCCGCAGTGTCGATTATTCTTCCACTCGAGGGATGATAGAGATCGGCAGTGGCCGCACTGGCGGCGTTGGCAGTTTGATCGGAGTAGGTAGATGCAGAGCTGTCATACAAAGTCACAGAATCAAAGTACGATGCCCGAGAATCAAGAATCGCTGGCGTCGCAAATGTCCCCCCGCTGCGGCTGGTCTGTTTCGCGAGGAGTTGCTCCGAGGACTCTTGAATGTAGTAAACGATAAACGGCACAGCGTTAACGTAGCTGATTTGAGGAAGCAGTGATGATGTATTATCGAGAACTATAACGGCACCCCAGTTGGAGCCATCGTATTCACGAAAATTAAGCTGAGATTGATCGTACACAACACCAAGCAAACCAGCGCTCGAAAGCGCGGCATCAAAGCTAAAGTCCAGTCCGATTCCTGATGCGATTGTCTCAGCACTGGTCCAACTGGAGTCAGTCACGGCACGGGATCGGTACAGCAGACTTGAGATACCATCGACATAAACCAGATCGATTCGGGTCGCGCCTATCAAAAGCTTTGGATAAACGGCCGATGAGCCCGCCGTCAGGACATCACCGGCATCGGTCGGTCCTGTCCCCCAACTGGCACCGCCATCGGTGGACGACTTGGCGCAAAGAGTTTTGCTGCCACTGATGTCGCGTGACCAGGCAATCCAAAGTTTTCCATCGGTCTCTCCTGCGATGCTCGGATTGGCACATATATTGGCGTTGTAGATCGTCACCGCCGACCCAACTGTCCAGACCCCATTGACAAAAGTCAGTTTCCGAGTTTCAAGATACAGATTTGTCGCGGTTGCATAGACGACATGGACATTGCCGTTGTCATCTATAAAGCTGTCAAAGGGAGCGTCGTTGAGCCCGGTTGATATTGTGGCCGGGGTCGACCAGATCAGGTATGGCGGATCCGCATAACTGTATTTGAGTTCGCTCACGGAAGTAAGCATCAGGGCAATCTGTCGTCCACTGTATACACCCGAAGAAACCCGGTGCAAATGACGACCCGGTGAGATGCCCAGGCTATACGTGGCGGTAGTTTCTGTTATTTTTTTTAGCATTACTCTCCATTCAAACGATGGGCCCGCCGAAGCGGACCCAATTCGTTCGGTTAGACATATACCGAGTCAAGGACAACCGAAGCGCCCTCGATTACCTTGGCGTATGAAACGGATTCGGTTATCACAGCTTCCTCAAACCTCTGTTCGATGATCTTGTCGTACTCAATCATGAGCGGCTGAGTAACGACTTCTTCGACCGCAAACCGTCGGTCCAAACCCAGGATCAGATCGGTCGGGACTTCATCGGATCGCACCAGGGTTGCCCCCAATGGGCTGAACAGTTCCCCAGTCTTGCCGAACCGATAGCCGGCCAGAGGGTCTTTGAATTCAGTCAATCCGAGGATAGTTTTCATCTGGTCGATATGACAGATCAGCGTGTTCATCTCAAAGGGCGAGAACTGTGCCCAGAGAGAGACCAGATCAGTGTAAGTGAGACTGCCACTGGCGGAAGTGTTGATCACGGTGGCAGCATTGTTGTTGCCGTCGCCGTTGATAATGGTGTTGACGACCATGCCGATCTTGTCGGTTTGCATCTTGAAGCCGATGTACCACAAAAGCACCCGGAACTGCGAGGTCGTGCGATAACGCAGCGCCTTGTAGCTTGTTTTGAGAGCAAGCCCATAGTCGGTTACATTGACATCGTGATTCTGTTCCGTAATTAGCAGTTGCGGAATATCGGCCCCTTCTCCCACCGGTCTCAAAGAGAACCTGGTGTCATCGGAGGTGTCGACATGGAAAGGGGTATATTTGTTAGTTGCAACGGCAGTGCTGTTAGCAATTAGCTTCCCAAGTTCGGGACGCATGGCCATACCCTTTTTTATCTCCCGCAGCATGAATTCGGGCATCAAGGCCGAGGCCTGCTGGAAGAACTGCTCCACCGTAGTCGGTGATTTGCCGGACAACCGAACCCCGGCCAGGGCCAGCTGACGTTCAAACGCATCGAGCGGCGAGCCTAGCACCGAGGGATCATACTCTTCGCATTCCAGTAGTTCCGAGAGAGTCATGCCACGACCATCGGCTTCGGCGTAGAGGTCTCTTGTCATATTCAGGGAAGCGGCCCGACTGAGATCAACGGACCCGGCATTACGAGTATCGAACCCGTCTGTTGATCCGGATTGAACCACGCCGGTCGAATTCAGAAAATCTAAGAATTCCATTTTGTTCCTTTCTAATTAAGTAGTATCAGGCAGTCGGTGGTGCCGTTAACATCCAGTACTGTTCCGCGGGCGACATTGCCACCAGCGGGATCGGAGGCTATGGTCGGTGCCTGTTTCACAGTGCCTGCCGTACCACCCACAACACGATTACCGACTGAAGGAACGGTAGCCGATATTGCCAAACGACAAACGCCACCAACCTGAACTGTCGCCAGACGACTGCCATCATCGTTGTCGGTCAGGGTAAGGCTTATCAGTTTTCCCAGCAGTTGACCGCTGACACTTACTGGCCCCACTTCGTTATTGCCCGACAACTCCACCGGCTCACCAAGATTGGCATCCTTCAAGTCATCCACTGAGGCCGTCTGGCTGATACTGAAAGTCGCCAGTACGGGGGCAATTGATTCGAGATTCTGCTCTCTAACACTCATTCTTGTATCCTTTCGATCACTTTTGTTGTTCTATCTGGCCGGGAACGAATCCCTCAGGGCCGGGAGTTGCGACTCCCACATGGTAACATTGTTACATGGTAACATTGTTATGTCGTTACTTGTATTCGTGAGCATGTTTGCACCGGACGTTAATTGCTCCCCCATTCGGACCGCCCAGGCTGGTCGGGAAGCTGTCGCGAAATCGTGCTGACATCTTTCGGTAGTTGGCGATAAGATCGGTTGCGTTCATAGAGGGTAGTTGCTGAACGAATTCCAGCGTTTCTTGTGAGAAGTCATGACTGTGTCGAACGGCTGCAATCGCTTTGGCCATTCCCGACAATCGATCAATATAGTCTTCACGAAGAACAGTACATTCGGTGCGAATATTTTCCAGTTCCGCTAATTCTGTTCGAGCCAACTCAATCCACGATACTAACTCGTCCAGATTCAGGACACTCAGGTCGGTCTCGGACAGTGCGCTAACTAACTCATCTGCGCGTTTGATTAGATCAAGGTTTGTTCCCAATTTTCTCTCCTGCCTCATCGGCCAAGTATGATTCGATTCTCGTTAACCTTATTTCGATTTCTCTCGATAGTTCAAAGAACTCTTCTTTACTAACAACCGCCTCTTTCAGGATCACCTCAAGATTTGTGAGTTTTTTGTCCAGCGTTGTAACGACATCATTTTCAGCTTTGGCGGCCAGATCAAGTCGCAATGACTGGATCGTCATGAAGTAGGCGGCGGCCAAGCCCAGGGCAAGACTGACCAGGTTGATCAAGAATCCGCCGGGCTGACTATATCGGCGCTGCCTGGTCACTGTCCACTCCGTACGTCGTGGTTCTGTTTGTGGGAGAGTGAAATCAAATATCTCTTTCCGCCCGAAACGACAAGTGACCGACAGATTAGACTTCCGTTGATCGCTCCCCGGCAACCAACGATCATACTGTCATTAACTCGCTTGATGGAGAACAGAGAACCTCGTGCGGATGCTGCCCAATTGTCAGATTGAACCGATGAACCAGCAATGGCTTCGGCGACAAACGCGACACCGTTCTTGAGTCGTTCAAGTGAGAACTCACGGAATTGATAGGACAGTGAATTCCCCGCCGAATAAATCTGCAACAGGAAGTTGCGGCGATTTTTATCTACTCTAAGAATGTATTTCCCTGCGGCTGACTTTTGCGATGGAGACTTGTATCTAAACATTTCTGATTTCTTATCACCTCGCCCCAGCAGGAGAACACCATCGCGAGAAGAGACCGCGTCAATACTGTCCGCCAGGATATCACTATTCCCCTTGAGGCACCTAATTGTTCTGATACAAATCCTGCCACTTTGAACAACTGAAGTTGTCTGCCCCAAACCGTCGGTAGGAATTCTCAGGATATCCAGATGACAGACTCCTGAAGACTTACCAACGAGGAAACGATCAAGTTGGGCAAGGGTGCACCGCTCTTTGCCGCGGTATCCGACCAGAAGGGACGGCATCGCCGGGAAATCGGGGCACCTGAACGGCCCGGATATAATGTTCTTCGGCAAATGCATCGGACGCCCCTCGGACGATATCTCAAGCTGTCCGTTCTTTACAGCGACATCCGCGAATCTTCCCTCGTAAAAGGGCATGACGTAATACGAGTCATCCGACCTCAGTTCTTCCAGATCTTCGAGTGTTTCAGCGTCCAGACTTGTGGAATTACTCGGCGACTCCTGATCGTTTCCAGCGTGACTGGAAGCCGACAGTTCATTAGTTATTGAGGTGTCAGGGACGGCTCCACGGTAGACGAGCGAAGTCTCAAGGACTTTATCAATCTGCCTGTAATAGAAGCAGCATGTTTCATTGCTTCCGCCCCCGGATTGATACCTGGCAAATGGTTCGTGGGCGCAGCTGCGAATGTCCTGACCGCAGATAGAACACTCGGCCAGATGAAACGTGAATCCGATCGAGCACTCTTTGTACACTCCACCGTCAATGTTCTGCTTTAGTTGATCAGCTTCGGCTGAGTTTTTCAGCCAGTAGAAGTAGGCCTTCACCCAGGGGACAGAATCTCTCTCGGTGAGAACGGCATGGAAATTCCGCCCTATGGGGAGACGATCCTTCCGGTGCCCAACCATCACGGGTGAATCGATCAGCCGGGTTGTCAATTGTTCCAACTCGTCTACCGGAAACTTACCGCCAAAACTGTTCACTTGATCGGAGGCCACAAACATAGCTCTGATAAAAACATCCTCCGCGCCCAATTCCGAGGGTGGCGAGATATTTCTGTTTATCAGCTTAATTATCTCCGGCGTGACGCCTGACTCATCAGGCGACGCCAGTTGGGCGATGATTCGTCCTTTTCTGTTTTCCATCCAACCTCCTCTAAGGCTTTAGTTATGCCCGGGGAGACTGAAACACCTCTGAATTGGGATCGATTCTGCGCAACCATTTGCGTTCAAACAGGTGCAAGTGATCCGCTATGGGGCTTTCACCACACATTTTAAGTCTCTGTTAAACAGCCACTTAGTTCAGGAGTACGGATTTCGGCAAAAGGGCACAGTCATTGCTTTAT
>JAUXBO010000110.1 GCA_030619345.1 Candidatus Zixiibacteriota bacterium
CAAACTCCGCTTTGCCGAGCATGGCCGGATTGTACATCATGGCATTCATATCGGTCATGGTTGCTATGCCCGGTCCACCCATGCCAAGGGCTCTGATATCGTTGAATCTGACATTCGGCGTTCCGGCCGCTGTCGTCAAGGCAAAGGCCGCAATTAGGAACAAGAATACCAGTAGAGACTTAGATTTATTATAGCTCATATTCTCAACTCCTTATGGTTAATAGCCTGCACAGGATTGCCAATAAGCATCCTCGTCATAGAATCCATCACCATCATCATCGACGCCATTAATGGTTTCTTCGGTCGGGCTGCTGTTGCCATCGCCATCATTGTCAGCCGGATCATTGATCTTCCAATGTTGGGCCAACTTTATCACATCGGCCAGGAGTGCATCAATATCTTCCGGGCTCAACTCTGTCTCAGAAGTCAGGATATCGTTGATGATAGTCCGCGACTCAGTGATAACCACTTCAATGCTGTCCAGCAGCATGTTAAAAGCTACAATAGCCGCGCAGGTGTCGTCATGAGCAGTAGCGGCACCGGTGGTTTTTGCCGCAGCAAATTGTTTCGTGATAAAATTCGTCAAATCGTTTGGTCCAAACCCAAAGCCAAGGGTGTCAACCTGTGTGATGTTGAAGTCTACATCACCGGAATTAATTAACCCATCAAGATTGACATCCTGAAAGAAAAGAATCCCCCTGATTCCGGTTGCAATAGCGAAGTCCAGGTCAATGTCCTCTTTTTTGAATTCACCGGTAGTTTCGCCATCGTAGATCGGCTTGAGATCATCGAAGACAGTACTCATTGCTATGTATAGTTTTTCAGCCTCTTTATCAGGCCAGGAGCTGCCGGTAAAGGGGAGAGCTTCGCCATCGGCGTGATCACTTTCAGTCATGTCGACGCCGATATTGAAAGCGTTGAAGCCCGATACCGACATAGTCGCTTTGGCGTGGTAGTAGCGTGCTTCGGAACTGTTGGGATCCTCAGCCATTGCTTTTGTGAATTCGGCCAGCGCACCCTGGTAGTCGCCATCGCGCATTTTTTGGATACCTTCGTCAATCAGTGATTCTGTATTTTCGCCGGAGGTCCAGCTAAAGAGGTTACAGCCGCCAATGACGAAGGAGAAACCAATCAGAAGCGCGGAAGCGATAATTAGCTTTCGGTTCATAGAAAACTCCATAAGTTTGAGTTTTTTTGTATTATTTACCTACTACTGGATCAGGAATAACGATTTATTCCACTTTGTTTTATGTCCTCCCGTTGCCACATGATAACGGCTGTGGGGGGTTATGTCAATATGTTAAAAAAGCCTTGCCTCAGATATAGAGATAGCACTTATTTAGGATATAGTTGATCCGTTGGGGGTGGCGTAACACGACCGCCTGAGATTATACCCCCCTTGCCTGATCCGGATAATGCCGGCGTAGGTAAACGGAGATGTTTATCGCATCCCCTGGTTCCGAGCGAACCGCCTATTGTGTCAGGACGGAGTCTTACCGTAACGTTAACCGTTTAGTGTGAGGTTTCTGTCATGAAAAACCTAACCATTCTACTGGCGACATTTCTGCTCGCATCTTTTGTTGGCGCAAATGCCACCGGGGTGCTGGTCGGACAAGTCACCGATACCAAGGGTCGCCCATTGGCCGCGGTATCAATCACAACCAATCTCAGCGGGATTGGATCGCTCTCCGACATCAATGGAGATTTCAAATTTACCGTGGATGACCAGGTTACACGGGTGACCTTTTCTTCGGTCGGGTTCAAGCCGCGTCAGTTCAAAATTGGCGAGATTCCCGATGTTATCGTTCTGCTGCCGATGTATATTCGCGGCGAGGACATCATCATTACCGCCGACCGGGCGAAATCTGGTATTAGTTCGATAGCCTACGATAATCTCTCCACCGATGAAATAGAGCGTGACTATACCATCGGGGAGTTGCCACTGTTGCTCGAATCGACGCCAAACCTGTACGCCTATTCCGATGGAGGAACAACCCTCGGGTACAGCTATATGCGGATTCGGGGATTTGATGACAAGCGGGTCAGCACCTATATCAACGGTGTGCCACTAAATGATCCGGAAGATCACGCTACCTACTTTGTGGACCTGCCGGATTTTGCGGCCAATATCGACGATATTCAAATACAGCGTGGGGTCGGGAATTCTCTTTATGGCGATGCCTCTTTTGGCGGTTCGGTCAATATTGTAACCTCCCTATTCAGTCGTCCCCGGCAGACCAGTATCACAACCGGGTATGGTGAGTATACGTCGGAAGGCAAGTCAATCAGTGATATGTACAAGCAGTCGGTGGAGTATGCCTCCGGGCTGATCGAAGGACGCTGGGCATTTGCGGGACGCTTCTCAAAGCAAAAGAGTGGCGGGTACCGATACGGAAGCTGGTACGAGGGTTGGTCGTATTATTTTGCCATGGGACGAATTGATCCCAAAATGACGACCGAGCTTTATGTATACGGCGGGCCGATGCGGATGCATCTGGCTTTCTACGGCGCGGGACGAGAAGCTATCGAAGCTGACCGGAAGGCGAACCCGTACTTGACCTATGACAATGAGACCGACAATTTCAATCAACCGCATTATCATCTTCACAATACCTATCGTATAAATGAGAAGGCAACTCTCTCCAATACTCTGTACTATATTCGGGGCAAAGGATATTACGAGCGGTTCAAATCCGATGCAAATTTCTATGACTACAATCTTAGCGGTCTTAGTGACAGCAGCAGCGGCGATCTGGTGCGCCAACAATGGGTGGAGAAAAATCAGTACGGCTGGAATCCCTCGTTGGTAATCGAGCATGATCGGGGCAGTCATTCGGTTGGTGGCTCGTTCTATTATTTCAATTCTGACCATTGGGGTGCAGTACCCCGAGCGGAATACCTGGAGAATCTCACCTCGGGATCTATAAAGTATTATGAGTACTTCGGCACTAAATATGTCGGGTCCTTTTACGCACAGGAGTATTACAAACTCACAGAACGGCTGTCGACTCAGATTACGGCGCAGCTAAGGTGGCAGGACTACCGATTTGATCAAACTCGTATGGGAGCCTTTGCAGGATATAACTATGATCTGAATAATGTCTTTTTCTCTCCTCGGATCGGCTTTAACTACAACCTGACCGAAGCCGCCGATATTTTTCTAAATCTGGCTCTCTCTTCACGAACGCCAACCGATGGCGCTGTGTATGATGCCAACGACCCCAACCGGATGCCTTCGCTTGAAATTGTGAACCAGACGATAACATCTTCGGGGCAAACAGTTGTGACCTTTGGCGATCCGCTGGTGCGTCCGGAACGTGTTCACAATTACGAAGTCGGAGTGTCGCTGACCGAACACGATAAAAGTGGCAGCGTTAATTTGTTCTATATGGACTTCCGGGACGAGATCGTATCCTATGCGTACATTGACTATTTGATTCATTCATATAATATCGAACGCTCGGTTCATTCCGGAATAGAACTGAGCGGCAGCTATCGTGTGGCATCCGGTCTGACCCTGAGCGGGAATTTTGCTTACAATCGCAATCGGGTCATCCGGCACAGCCGGGCCGTGGATGGAATAAATGTAGATTTTGCCGACAAAAAGATTGCCGGATTCCCGGACTACCTCGGTAGTTTTATTGCTGATTATCGTGTCTCGGACCTAAGAATGACCTATCGACTGAGGTTTGTAGGCAAGCAGTATATGGAAATGTACAATATAGATGATCTCGCAGTCGAGGCCTACAGCTTGTCTTCAGTTTCACTTTCATACCAGTTCGGTTCGGTTGCCGGAATTGGGAAACTGACACTGTCCGGGCGCGTTGATAATCTATTTGACGTGAAGTATGATTCGTTTGGTTACGGAGACAATTTTGCATTCAACAACGGTACGGAAGATATAGTCGACGGATGGGCTGAGTACTTTGTTGGCCCTGAGCGCTCGTTTTGGGGTCAGTTGAAGATAGAATTGTTCTAAGTTTTGCATTTTCTTGATTATAGTATTGTCTTAGTATACCTGATTGGGATTCTGTTAATCGGATTCTATAGACGACTCAAGAAAGATGCATCGGTTTCTGAAATGATACTGGGCGGACGGATGCTTACCCTGCCCGCCTTTGTTGCTTCCTTGGTCTCTACATGGTACGGCGGTATTCTTGGAGTGGGGGAATACTCGTATCGATTTGGAATTTCAAACTGGCTGGTTTTTGGGCTGCCGTACTATTTGGCCGCATTTCTTTTTGCTGTTTTCCTGGCCAGGAAAGCGCGCGAGTCGGGACTTCTCACCATCCCCGAAAGACTGGCGCAAACCTATGATCAACGAACAGCACTGACCGGTTCAATAATCATATTTCTGATGACTGTTCCAGCGGCCTACATTCTGATGCTGGGTGTGCTGTGCGAACAGATGTTTGGACTATCGTTTGCGACCGGTGTGTTGCTCGGGTCAGTTTTTTCGGTCATATACGTTTTTGTTGGCGGCTTCCGGTCGGTGGTGCGAACCGACATCGTTCAGTTTGCGCTCATGTTTATCGGGTTTGCGGTGTTGCTGGTAATTCTAGTTCTTCGCTACGGAGGTCCTGAATTTTTGTCGGCCAATCTCCCGCCGCAGCATCTCACCTGGCATGGCGGGAATAGCGGCTGGTATATAGCCGTCTGGTACGTCATTGCACTGGCCACGCTGGTGGAACCATCGTTTTATCAGCGATGCTATGCCGCCAAAAACCCCGCGGTTGCCAAAAAGGGTATTTTCATTTCAATCGGTTGCTGGGCGCTGTTCGATTTTATGACCACAACCAGTGGACTCTATGCGCGGGCGTTGCTTCCGGAACTGTCCAATCCAGTTTCATCGTTTCCGGCTCTGGCCCAGGCGGTATTGCCGGTAGGACTGCTTGGTCTGTTTGCGCTAACGCTGTTGGCCACAATTATGTCTACTGTAGATTCCTATGCCTTTTTGGCCGCTTCTACATTTGGCAATGACATTATGGGACGGCTGGTCAAGGGAGATAACCGCAACATCAGGCATTATACTAATATCGGTCTGTTATTGGCGACATCGCTGGCCGCTCTTTTTGCAATCTTTTTTAGATCGGCGGTTGATATCTGGCATGCTTTTGGGTCTATTGGCACGCCGGCTTTGCTGGTCCCACTGTTCTTTTCATTCGTCGGCAGGCGTCGGCTGCCCGCCGGGCATGCTTTTTTCTCAATGATTTTCGTATTGGCTCTGTCGCTGATCTGGTATCTTTCGCCCCAACTTACGACCGACGGAAATTACTGGTTTGGTGTTGAGCCGATATTTCCCGGCTTGATTGTCTCGTTGCTAATTTATCTGCTATTTGCTGACGAAGAAATTGAATGAAGTTGCCATTAAGTAGATTATGGATTATACTTAGGAGCGATGAGCGAACCCCTGTACATGTCACGTGAAGGCATCCTTAAAATGGAAGCCGAGTTGAAACGTCTCAAGTTTACCGAGCGCCCCAAAATAGTTGCCGAAATCAAGAGAACTATGGAGATGGGTGATCTTTCCGAAAACGCTGAGTATCACGCCGCAAAAGAGGCACAACGACATATGGAAAAGAAGCTCTCAGATCTTGAGTTTAAACTCTCACGGGTTCAGTTGGTTGATGTCGATGCCATCCCGAAGGACAAGGCGTATCTTTTTGCCAAGGTCCTTGTCAAAGATGAATCTTCTGGGGAAGAGGTTGAGTATATACTGACACCACCGGATGAAGCGGATATCTATGAGGATAAGATATCGGTTAAGTCGCCAATTGGCGCGGCCCTGTTGGGCAAAGGGGTTGGTGACGCTGTTGAAGTTCAAGTACCAAAGGGCACGATCAAGTATAAGATTCTGAAAATATCGCGAGATTAGTCGCTCAGACTAATTGTTTTCTTCTTCTTCTTCTTCTTCTTCCTCTTCATAGAGTCCTTCCAGGTCAGATTCATCATAGTACTCTTCGTCTTCTTCGCCGCTAACTCAGGCGGCGCTGTTGGCGCACTCAAGAGAGCAGTAGTATTTTCCTACCTGCCTGATTGGCTTGTTTGAGATTTCTTCACCGCAAAAGGAACAGACCATCCGACACTTCCTCCAACTCATTGTCTCTTAGATGCCACAAACCTGTGCCTACAAGCCAAACATGGTTTTGGCAAAGGACCAACCACAAAAAATATTTTATGAACCCTCCAAATTTTTGTCAATAGTTTTTTTTGCGTCTGACCTCTGCTATCGCAAATAGTGCTTGGCAAATTTTCCAGTCTCTTCGGGCGCGTAACGGCAGCCTGAATATCACCGAGTCTTCGGTCTTTATGATTGCGCGTAAGCTGGCTGCTTAATGATCGTCACTGACGGCAAGCGTCATAATATCGCCGACCAAGACCGGTTCGACCGCTGTAAAACCCTGACCGTAGTGGCAGCGAGCCATAGATCCAAACGATCGTGACATAGCAGTAAGATGCTCGATATAGTCTTTTGACTTCGCCGGATTGAGAAACTGTGACTTGTGCGCCGATAGCGCCTCGATCCATTGATCAAAGTGCGGTGTGATGTCGACCACGAAATTAGGGGAGACCTGAGGCGGCAAGAAATAATGGAAAATCCTGTCAACCAGGTGAGGTTCACCGGAAACATCGGCCTTCTTCAAGGCGGCCAGGCTGGTGGCGTTAATAGTAATGATGCCAGAGGCTACGTGATCCGGGTGTGACTGTCTGCGTCCATGACCAACATGCGGATAGGGACATAGAATTATCCGGGGACGAGTGCGACGGATTACCTCGGCCAGAGCCAGTCGGTGCTGGTAATTATCTTCCAGCTTGGTGTCACCCCAGTCAAATGTCCGAACAACATCGGCTCCCAGAATCTCTGCTGCATCGGCGACTTCCTGCTGCCTGATTTCGGGCGTCCCTCCGGTACCCATTTCTCCCTGCGTCATTATTACCAGTCCGCAGCGATGACCGCGTTTGTTCAGATCAATGAGCACACCGCCGGTGCCAACTTCGATATCGTCCGGATGCGCCCCAATCGACAATAGGTCGTAAGTCTCTTTTGCCATGCTTTCTTACCGATCAAAAAAAACCCGGAAGAGTTTCGACTCTCCCGGGTTACTGTTCTCTACTTGTTGTTACTCAACTTTTCCAAAATTATCAGAATGGAAGATGAGCATGTCACGCATCAGTCCGTAAAGGTACTGGTCATCCGTGGCAGGATTGCCATCAGAACCCATGTACTCTTTAGTTTTAACATCGAAACTGTATGGCGGATTCTTTAGCCTCTCTACAAACGACTGCGTCTGTTCGTGGAAACCGAGCCGCGTCTCTTTGGAAGTGAAGACCATAATGTCGGCCTCGGCCAGCGGGGTCCAGCTGAAAGTGGTGCGAATGGAATCCATCAGATATTCCAGATTGTTTTCAAGCCACATATTCCAGATTGGCGGATAGGCATTGCCGTTTCCGTCAAACGGGAGATGAAATCCGATATCAAGATTCTTGTGCTGGAATTTGTTCTGGATCAGCGTAACGGTATCCGGATTGACATTCACTGAATCGATTTGAGCGAAAAAGCCAATCGGTTCGGGAAGTTCCGGGAAATAATAATCAATCCGTGTCCACCATACGTTGGTGATGTGCGGTGTAAAAGCCAGGCCGCCGGCTATGAACATACGGGAGACATCCCAGACTCCCGAGGAGTCAAAGTCATGGAAGGTAGTGGCATCCAATCCCTGTTCGGTGAGAGCGTCATCGAACAAGCTCA
>JAUXBO010000055.1 GCA_030619345.1 Candidatus Zixiibacteriota bacterium
AATATTCTGTGTGCCTATCCTGTTATTTGTGTGCGGAATGGTCATAGTTTTGATCCTGCAATCAAGTTGTACCGCGCCCGAATCCTACGCTAAAAGAATGGGATGGGAAGTTCAACCGACCAATAAAACTGGCAGCGAATACGAGCGAAGTCTGAGGACAGAGTATCTTGAGGGGGAACGGGTTGATGCATCGAACCCCTGGCGGGTACTGAATTACATGATGTTCTTTCTGGCCAAAGAAGTAGCCAAGGGTGAAGGGATAGAATCACCGACTCGCAGGCTATTGGATAGTCTGGCAAGTCTAAATGTCAGAAATGACTCGATGAGAGTCGATGCGATTTATTCAAGGATATTTGCCGACGAAGACTCGAACTGGGATAATCAGGGCACGGAAAATTCTTTCATACATGAAGAACTCATTACAAGATTAGAGCAAGTTCTGCGGTGGGGAGGTTTTGATAATCAGGGAAGGCTGACCGATTGGGGCCAACTAATAACACGCAGTGGACCGTTTGATATTCAGAAAATGACCCTGCTCACTGTTGCAGGAAAGTTCCGCGATGGTCTTTCATATAAGGCTGCTGAAGACATGTTCGGGAACTACAATCTCACGAAAGTAAGCGAGGGTCCGATCGATTTGCACGATAGACCTGTGGATCCATTAATGGGGACCTTTCCAGTTGAACCGCTTGTAAATGCCAGAATGAGCGGCCTCGAGTCAAATAATCTCATGCTTACTCATCAACATGAGATGATAGTACCTGTTGAATACAAAGAACTGGATATACGCGATCTGACAGTGACCGCACTCCCATGTCCAGAAGGCGTTGAGTGGCAAGGAACTCTCTCCGGTCTCAGTGACCTGCCGTGGGATAGACAGCGTTTTATTATTGATCTCTACGCGAATTTCGAGGGTTTTGTGACAACAGATTCAGCCGGTAAAACTATTCTACCATTTAATTTGGAATATGTTGTGTATCAGGTGCGAGAAAACGAAGATGGCTCAGATAGTCTGATAAGAGTGACTTCAGAAGTTCGCAACTTTCGACAAGATATAACAGGTACCGACAAAAGCGACGGATTTAGTGCCCGTGTTGTTACGGCGAGTGTCGAAAGAGCCGGTTCGTACCAAGTGGAACTGAAAATTGAAAATGGTGACCGTACGATGATTCGCAAGCAGGTTGTCGCAACTGAAAGTGACGAATTCCCACTGAGGGTAGTGGCTCGGAACAGTGCACACTTTTCTACCAAATTGCCGAGTTTTCATGTTGGTTCCGTTTCTCGCAAAGAGAGTATGAGGATTTTCTATGCAGTCGATGGGTTGTACCAGAATCGGGACGATACAAATCACTTTGGTGTGGTGTATGTTCTATTGTTGGATCCTGATGAACGTCGAGGGGTTACGCGGGTGATTGATTCAATGGATGTGCATTGGGGTGAGGAGAGACCCGAAATAGTCACACCGAGCCCAAGCTATGATGCAGCCATGCCGGAGTATGGCAAACAATGCATAGACACGGTGGCTATCGTGTCTTCCCATTCCCGCGGATTTTTTGTGATTGATATCAAAATCCCCAGACGTGTCAAACCGGGAACACGTTTGTTAGCCCTGGATTTCTACAGCATAGATCAAGATAATGGTAGAGTCGATCATATTGGCTATGCCTCGACGTCGGTCCAATTCAAATGACTGATACTTTACTGTCAATATAGAATCAGGCCAGGATTAAGTATGTATCTGGTGTCCCCGATCTGTTCTGTCTCAAGTCAAGGCCCATTTCAACCGATCTATCTATAATATGGACCAGATTTCACCTGAAAAGCTTGAATCGTATCGGATTATCGAAAAGCTCGGTTCTGGGCCAAACGGAGACACTTATAAAGCCTATGATCCCGAGTCTGACCAGGAAGTTGTCCTCAAGCTGGTCAGCGAGGAGCTTTCCAACCGTTTGTCCTTCAGGGGACCAGGTCTGACCCTGATTAGAAATGTCTCTTCAATTTCAGTGGAATCGGTCTGCCCGGTGAATACTATCTCAAAATCGGAAGGACGTTCGCTGGTGGTCCGTCCGTTTCTTGAGGGTTCCTCTCTCGTATCGCTGGTCGACTCCGGTCCGCTCGACAAAAAGATATTCCTTTTGCAGGCAAAAAAGATCGTGTGTGCCCTCGATCAGGTGCATCGGCAGCAGATGTTCCACGGCAACCTCAGAGACTCAAATATTATTTCTGACTCTTATGGTTCAATTAAGTTTGTTGACTATGGTCTGTTGACTGGTTTTTCGGTTGACGATCTGAATCTGGACGAAGAAGCCGAAGAATGGATTCAATTTGTACCGCCGGAACTAATTCGGGGATACGACCTTGGGCGGCACTCAGACCTGTATTCCCTTGGTGTCATATTCTATAAGTTAGTTACCGGCTGCTTACCATTTGCTCACGGAACTTACCGCGAAGTGATTGAGAAGATCAGGGCTGGAGTCATAGACAAACAGGTATTGCGTTCCGCTGATTTGACTGGAGATTGTTACCTCCTAATAGAGAAACTACTGGCCAAAGAACCAGCAGATCGTTTTTCAAGTGTTGGTGAATTGCTGGTCACGCTTGATGAGATGGCGGAACAAGCGATGAGACCAGATGCTCCCGATGCTCCCACAGAGAAACCGTCCTCTCCGCGCGTATATATCCTTGTCTCTGCAGCGGTTATTATATCAGCGATTCTCTGGATTATCTTAACAGGCACCCCCCGATAAACTCACCTTATAGGTGCTCCAGCTACTTTTCGAAATCGACATTTATTTCGTCAAGTTTGAATAGAGGCGTTAAACGCTTGTGCGAGAGTGGTCTTTTCTATTGGGCGAATGGCTGTTTCAATCGTCTCTCTGGTCGAAGCCTAAAAAGAGAGATATACTTTGACAATTGGCCGTATAGCTTTATATTGGCTCAGCCTATGAGGAACCCACGCCTGCACAATTTAAGAAAACTGAGCCTTTCAGTCATTTTAGCCCTTTTTCCTGTATCTGCTTGGGCACAATCCTCTAATGAATTGATCCGCTTTGATCGCTTCAATGCATTTATTTTGTTAGTAGTATTCTCGGCTGCGGTTTTGATTTATACTAATTGGGCCAAGCGGGGCAAGACGCTCTTTCTGAGAAAAATCCCCGGTCTTGATGCTGTCGAAGAGGCCGTTGGTCGGGCTACGGAAATGGGCCGACCGGTTCTGTTTATCCCCGGCATAGCCGAACTTGATGAAATTGAAACTATCGCAGGTATCTCCATCCTTGGTCGCGTGGCCAAGATTACCGCCCAATATGAAACGCCGCTAATGGTCCCGGTACGTTATCCATTAGTCCTGGCCGCTGGTCAGGAAGTAGTGGAGCAGGCGTATATCGAAATGGGTAAGGGAGATGCATACGATAAAGATACGGTCCGCTATGTGGCCGGTGAGCAGTTTGCTTTTACCGCCAATGTGAATGGTTACATGATGCGTGAACGTCCGGCGACCAATATTTATATGGGCGCTTTTTTTGCCGAGTCCCTTCTTCTGGCCGAAACCGGCAACGCCGCCGGGTCGATTCAGATTGCTGGGACCGCCCGCCCGGAACAACTTCCGTTTTTTATCGCTGCCTGCGTCTATACTCTCATGGGCGAAGAACTCTATGCGGCCTCGGCGTACCTGTCGCACGAACCGGTCATGCTGGGCGGGCTTAAAGGGCAGGATTTTGTAAAGATGTTACTTATAATAGCTCTTGTTATCGGAATTCTTCTGGTGACTTTTGGATGGGGCGACACCTACGTAACCTGGTTTGACGCCGTTTAAGATGAACAGGACTGTGATTAGAATATGAGAACCCAGGTACCAGTAGTCGTTGCATTTCTAACCGGATTTGCTTTGTTAGTCTCGTTCTTTTTTAATGAGAATACCTGGATCGGCCAGATTTCCTCAGAAATAAAAATTTGGGTCACAATTGTTGGCGGTTTCACCCTGCTTCTTGGAGTGGTCTCTATTACCCGCGTCAACTGGGCGGCTGTGAAGGGACGTAAAGAGGGATGGGGTTATAAGGTAGTAACGCTGATTTCCATTTTTGCTATGGCGATTCCGGCGGTATTCCCTTCCACTTGGTCGCCGCTGTTTGGTCGCGCGGAAGGATCAATATACGATTGGTTGTTTGTCTATCTCGACTCGCCCATGATGGCTACCATGTTTGCCACCCTGGCGTTCTATATTGCATCGGCGGCTTATCGTGCCTTCCGGGCACGCACACCAGAATCGACCATCCTGCTTTTGACCGCGACGGCGGTTATGTTGTGGCGGGTACCGATGGGGGAAGCGTTTCTCAATCTCTTTCCGGGCAACATCCCCGAGTTTCTCAATACTTACATTATGAACGGCGCTAATATGGCTGTTCAACGCGGTATCATTATCGGTGCGGCGCTGGGCGCGGCTTCTATGTCGCTTCGCATCATCCTTGGTATTGAGCGCACGTATATGGGGAAGGGGTAAGCGAATGTCGATCTGGAAGAGAATGGAAACGATGGATCGTCGCTGGATCTATCTCATGGTTGCAATAGCGGTCTTTATTCCGTTTGTATTTCCGGCCAATTTCCCGATCTCAATTACTCCGGAAACTCAAAAATTATACGATGCTGTCGAAGCTCTCCCGGATTCATGCACGGTAATGCTGGTTTTTGATTATTATCCGTCTACGATTGCTGAATGCGAACCGATGACAACCGCCGCGCTGCATCATTTCTGGCGCAAAAATTGTAAAGTGATTACGCTCAGCAATATTCCGCTCGGTGGTCCGTCGATGGCCGAAACCGTAACGAGGTCTATTCCTCCCCAGTATAACAAACAGTACGGTATCGATTTTGTGAACCTGGGCTACAAAGCCAACTATGTGGCGGTGCTGTCCGGTATGGGCAACTCCATAGAGTCTATCTTCCCAACGGATAATTCCGGGACACCGCTTTCGGAATTGCCGCTCATGGACTCGGTTTATAATTATGACGATGTCGCTTTCATATTTGAAGTAGCCGATAACGCTACCGCCGACTACTGGGTTTCGATTGTTAACGCTCAGTACGGCACCCCGATGGGGTGCGGAACCACGGCGGTATCTGCTCCGAAGTACTACGCTTTTGTGGATGCCGGCCAGTTTGTCGGTCTTTTGGGCGGTATGAAAGGCGCGGCGGAATATGAAATGCTGGTTGGGGAAAAAGACAAGGCAGTATCCGGCATGAGCGCTCAATCATTGGTGCACCTGTTGATAATCGGGCTGGTGCTGGTTGGAAACATCGGTTTCTTCCTCGGCCGCAGAGAAGAACGTGAGGCCAAGATTTGAATTTCATAGAAATATTTGAAATTTGGGTAATCGCCTTCTCAACCCTGGCTCTATTCTCGTTCTTATATAAGGACAACCCGATTTATAAGCTGGCCGAACACATCTTTGCAGGTCTGTCAGCTGGTTATTATGTCGGGCTGATCTGGGACACGGTTATTCTCCAGCAATTGTGGAATCCGATGCTTGACGGTCGCTGGTGGCTGATTTTCCCCGGGATTCTGGGAATTCTGATGTTTGCCCGCTTCTTCCCGAAATTCAGTTGGGTTTCGCGTACTTCACTGGCTTTTGTCATGGCAACCACGGCCGGAATATTCCTGATTTCACAACTTCATGGACTGGTGTTGCCGCAGCTGAAAGCAACGATGCTTCCGTTAGTCTCCGATGCTGGAATTGCAGCCACGTTTTCATCGATAATTGTCATCATTGGTGTCATCTCAACGCTGATTTATTTTTATTTCTCCAAAGAACATGTTGGTGCCCTGGGTGTGACCGCCAAGGTTGGTATCTGGTTCATTATGATTTCATTCGGCGCCCACTTCGGTTACACGGTCATGGGGCGCGTATCACTTTTGATAGGCCGGGTTCAATTTTTATATGAAGACTGGATCGGTTCATTCTCGCAGATTTTTTGATCTTCGAAACTTTAGCATGAATAAGATTCTTGCTCGATTGGCACTGACAACTTGGCTGGCTCTGTCAATAATTGGTTGCGGCTACAATCCGGATGAACCGCTGTATGATATCGCCTCTAATGAGGAAAACTTCCCACCAGCCGCACTCGACTTGATTGCCCAGATAGACTCCGATCAGGAACTTGATGTCGAAGATGTCATTACCAATTTTGTCGATCTGTATAGCTCCAGCCAGGAACTTCTGGATAATCCGACTTGGAAAGAAATTGTCAATCGCATGGGCCACAAGCTGCGGCTAAAGGCTGACCGTCTGGTGACACAAGGGATAGAGAATTACCTGGTGGCCGCAGATCATTACCAGTTAGCCTCATTTGCTCGCCCCGGCGACGAGCGTCTTCAGAAAGTGTCCGACCGTTTTGGGTGCTGGAAGAGCTATGACAGTGGGACGATTCTTGAAGTGGCTGCGTCAAATACTGCCTCCGGGTTCAGTACTCAAACGCTGAAGGCTACAATAGAATCATTAAAGAAATTCGCCTACACTGACAGCGTCCATTTCGAATTTGCACGACTATTGCTGGTCGATCAACTTCTCAAGAATCCTTATCGTCAGAATGCGGCATCATCCGACCTGCTTGACTCGCTGTCCGATGCCGAGTGTGCCTTCCTGGCCTGTTGGGAATTGACCGCGCCGGATTACGACAGTCTGCTGTGCAGCTTTGAATCGCCGGAGATCGACTTGGTTCTTTTTGATATATTGAGTCTGGGGAGCAACCAGTATCGAGCTGAATTCTATTTTTCCCCCCGGGCATCAATTGAACATGAATTGTCAATTGCTTTCTGGGTGGACGCCGATGACAGCAGGTTGGCGCAGTCGGACCGGCCAATTTCGATGTCATTACCGTTTGACTTTAATCCCTTACCGCCGACTCGGGACTGGCAGTCCGGTCGGATGGTGATTGCCGTACGAGAGTTTGAGTCTTCCGATGACATCGGTAGAATCTCGCTCGGGCTCTACCGGAACGACGAAGCGCAGGTCATCTATATGCCTATCAAGGGTATCCAAGGAAACCTCATTCGCCTCCCGGCTACTCCCCGCCGGATGTTCCCAGGCGACGGCCAATTGTAGCTCTCGCTCGTCCTCTATTTATCCTTGTCAAAGAGAGCCTTATTCGCTACCATACAAAAAATTCTTTGAGAGAGTTAAGTGAAAGTAATTATTCCAGTTGCCGGGATCGGCAAGCGGCTTAAACCACACACCGACAGCCTTCCCAAACCGCTGCTTACCGTAGCAGGACAGACCATTCTCGATCATGTTCTGCAGCCGCTCAACGATATTGAAGTCGAAGAGCTGATGTTGGTGATCGGCTACAAGGGGGAGCTGATCCGAGAATACGTCGATAAGAATTATAATTTCAACATGCGTTACATTGAGCAGGAGAAACTGCTTGGTCTCGGGTACGCGCTCAATCTCGCCATCCGGGATATGGATGACGGACCCCTGCTGATTATTCTTGGTGACACGATTGTGGAATGCGACTTGAGTGAGTTTGTTGGTGCTGGAGATTATGTTCTCGGCCTTCGAGGAGTGCCTGATCCGCAGCGATTCGGAGTCGCCGAAATTGAAAACGGTTATATTACCAATCTTGAGGAAAAACCAGCGCATCCAAAAAGCAACTTGGGATTGATCGGGCTCTACTATTTTTCGGATTCATCTCGGCTAAAGCAACTGCTTGCTCGGCATGTTGATTCAGGGAAACTCACCAGCGGTGAGATTCAATTTACCGACGCTCTCCAGGAGATGATCCAGGCCGGTACGAAGTTTGTGCCCCATACGGTCGGCGGCTGGTTTGATTGCGGCACGGTGCGAACGCTGATTGAAGCTAACGGGACTTTTTTGTCCAGAATGGAACAACCAGAGGCCCCCATTGGCAGCACGTATATCGAACCGATTTATGTCGCTCCCGACGCGGTAGTTCTCAATTCCATTCTCGGTCCCAACGTAACTATCGAATCCGGAGCCAGAGTGGAGAATTCGATTTTGAAAAATAGTATCGTTAACGCTGGAGCAACGGTGAAAAATATCGTAAGCGAGAGTTCGATTTTCGGACGCAACTCTCAAGTTCAGGGCCAACCTCAGATTCTCAATATCGGGCAGGAATCCCGGATGACAGTTGAGGTCAAGGCTAAGGTTGACGAATAAAAGTGATTGGTAGGAGAAAATAAATGGCGAGTGGGAATTTCCTGTTTACTTCGGAGTCAGTAACCGAGGGACACCCGGATAAACTGTGTGACCGCATTTCGGACGAAGTACTCGATGCGGTATTGAGACAGGACAAGATGGGACGAGTGGCCTGCGAATCATTCGTAACGGCCGGTCTCGTAATTGTCGGGGGTGAGATTACGACAAAGGCATATGTCGATATCAATCAAGTGGTGCGAGGGGCCATCAAAGATATTGGTTATGTCGACAGCTCGCTCGGGTTTTCGTACGATTCCTGCGCCATTCTCAACGCTATAGGTTCGCAGTCGCCCGATATTGCCCAGGGTGTGGATACCGGCGGTGCCGGTGATCAAGGCCTGATGTCAGGCTATGCCTGCCGGGAGACCAAAGAGCTGATGCCTATGCCTATAATGCTGGCCCACAAACTAACTCGCCGACTGGCTGAACTTCGAAAGAAAAACAAGCTACCATATTTGTTGCCGGACGGAAAATCGCAGGTTACGCTGGAGTACCGTGACAGCAAACCGTTTCGGGTCAATACTGTAGTTCTCTCTACTCAGCATACCAAGGATATTCTGGAGCGAATCGGCAAAAAGATAACGAAAAAATCACGTGAAGAGATTATCGACAGAGTGATAATACCGGTCGTCCCCAAGCAACTGATGGACAACAAAACAAAAATCTACGTGAACCCGACCGGTAAATTTGTTGTCGGTGGTCCAAAGTCCGATGCCGGGGTGACCGGTCGCAAGATTATCGTCGATACCTACGGTGGTATGACCTCGCACGGCGGTGGTGCATTTTCCGGCAAGGACCCCACCAAGGTCGACCGCTCGGCCAGTTACATGGCGCGTTATATCGCCAAAAACGTGGTTGCCTCCGGTCTGGCCGATAAGTGTACGATTCAAATTGCCTACGCTATCGGTATTACCAAACCAGTTTCGCTTATGGTCTTCACCGATCGTACCAACGAAGTACCCGAAGAGCGGATTGTGCAGTTGATAAATAAGCATTTCGATTTGACCCCGCTTGGAATTATCAAGAGCCTTAAACTTCGCCGACCGATTTACAGTCTCACCTCGGCCTACGGACATTTTGGCCGTACCGAGAATGAGTTTACCTGGGAAAAGACAGACAAAGCCAAACTGTTGGCAAAGGATGCATAACTATGGCTGTAAAATCTCATATCAAAGATATAAAGTTAGCTAAACAGGGTAAAGACAGGATCGAATGGGCTGAGCGTAGCATGCCTGTTTTACGTTCCATCAGGGAGAGATTCACAAAAGAGAAACCACTTCGCGGCATCAACATGGCCTGTTGCCTTCATGTCACTACCGAAACGGCCAACCTGATGCGCACACTCAAAGTAGGCGGAGCCAATGCCGCCCTCTGTGCCTCGAACCCGCTCTCAACCCAGGATGATACCGCCGCCGCGCTGGTCAAAGAGTATGGAATTTCCGTGTTTGCGATTCACGGCGAAGATAACAAAACATACTACAAGCACATTCATCAGGCGCTCGATTTCAAGCCGCAGATCACTATGGACGACGGCGCCGATCTGGTTTCCACCTTGCACAAAGAGCGCCGGGAACTTCTCGGTACTATCTTGGCCGGGACCGAAGAAACCACCACCGGTGTTATCCGTCTTAAAGCGATGGCTGCCGACAATGCCCTGGAGTTTGCCGTGGTTGCGGTCAACGACAGCAAAACCAAGCATATGTTTGACAATCGGTATGGGACCGGCCAGTCAACGCTCGATGGAATTATCCGCGCCACCAACATGCTGATCGCTGGTGCCAACGTGGTGATTGCCGGGTATGGCTGGTGTGGCCGCGGGCTGGCAATCCGAGCTAAGGGGATGGGCGCCCACGTGATCATCACTGAAGTAGACTCGGTAAAAGCGCTCGAAGCAGTCATGGATGGATTTCAGGTGATGCCGATGGCCAAAGCCGCACCCAAAGGTGATCTGTTTATTACTGTCACCGGCGATCTCAATGTTGTCCGGTTGGAGCATGTCAAAAAGATGAAAGAGGGCGCAATCGTGTGTAACTCGGGACATTTCAATGCCGAGATCGAACTTCCAAAAATCTATAAGGCTGCTTCTAAAAGAAAAACCGTGCGACCTCAGACGGAAGAAATCACAATCGATGGTAAGAAAGTTTATATATTGGCCGAGGGTCGTTTGATTAATCTGGCGGCTGCTGAGGGACATCCGGCCATGGTCATGGATATGTCGTTTGCCAATCAGGCACTGGCTTCGGAGTTTGTGATGAAGAACCACAAGACGTTTGAGAATCGCGTCTACGTGTTGCCGGAGAAAGTTGATCTTGATCTGGCTCTGATAAAACTAAAGTCGATGGGTGTATCAATTGATCGTTTGACTCCCGAGCAGAAAAAATACCTCGCCTCATGGGAGATGGGGACCTGAACAGGATTCCGAAGAGCCTTGAGATGTGTTACTTGAAGGTCAATATATGAGCTGAGATTCATTCTGTGCCAATTTTGGCTATGAATCGTATATCAAGCA
>JAUXBO010000259.1 GCA_030619345.1 Candidatus Zixiibacteriota bacterium
CCGCTTGGCCTCCGACTTTGGTCGGACGACAAAATCAACAGAACTGCTGCCGAGTTCTTTGACCGCGACGGTTGGGGCCGGGTCTTTCAGTACCAGTTCATGGTCATCAAGTATTTTCTGAAGTATCGATTTTGCTTTTGGGATATCGTCACCGTAAGAGATTCCAAAAACCATATCGACCCGAAGAACACCTTCAGCCGAGTAATTTACAATGCTGTCGCCGGTAACTTTTGAGTTTGGTATTATGACTCGTTTGTTATCGAGACTTTTCAAAACCGTATGGAAAATATGAATCTCCTGCACAACCCCAAGATGCCCGCCAGCTTCCACCAGATCGGAAGCGCGGAATGGCCGGAACATTATCAGCATTATGCCAGAGGCCAGATTAGACAGTGAGCCTTGCAACGCAAAACCGACCGCCAGACCGGCGGCACCAATCACGGCAATGAGTGAGGCCGTCTGCACACCCAGCGTATTCAACACCGCCAATAGCACAAATACGTACAAAGATACTCGAGTTAGAGTGGTAAAAAACGCAGTTAGGGCATCATCAGTTTTGGACTTTTTCAGCAGTCGGTTGACGAAAGAAGAGACAATTGAGACGATTATGCGACCGATAATCAGGATTACAATCGCTCCAACGACTTTCATGCCGTAGAGAGCCGCCCATTCCTGGATTAGTTCGAGATACTTTTCCATAAGTCCTCCGGTTGTAAGTAGATTTATTAAGTCTGCATATCACAAGGATAGCCGCAGAAGTATGGCGACACAATAGTTATGTGCAGCAGAAATAAGAGCGATTATTGGGGGGAATTGTTTAGAACAGTGAGTGAGCGATCTTGAACGACTGTTTCACACAATCATTGAGGCCAATCCCATAGTAGGCATTGCCGGTAACAAAGATATTTCGCAGCGTTTTTAATTCGTTTTCTATTCGGAGCATTCGGTCAGCATGGCCTACTTTGAACTGGGGAATTCCGAACTTCCAGCGGTAGAGCTTGACCAGCTCCGGTTCACCAGAGATGCCGATTACCTCCGACAGTTCGCGAGTGACGATTGAGGTCAAGTCAGTGTCGGATAGATCCATAGATTCATGATCGCCATCTCCCCCAACCATACACCGAAGCTGCACTTTTCCTTCCGGCGCCCGCTCTGAAAAAATAGAGGATGTCCAGATTGATCCGAGCAATCGTCGCCCTTCCAGTTTCGGAACGAGAAAACCGAATCCGTCAACGGAGTCTTCAATCTGGCTGGCATCATATCCCAGACAGATAACTGAGATAGGTGCATACTCAATTGAAGCCAGTGCCTCAGTCAGTTCACTCGACAGTGAGGTTACGAGTTCTGCTGCGCTGTTAGAAGGGGTCGCCAGTATTATTTTGTTCGACTCAACCGAATTACCATTCTCAAATTCAATGCGATACACACTGTCAGACTTTTCAATTTTCACGGCTTTATGATAAACGTTGATTAGTTCTGAGTAGTGTTCGTGAAATCCCTCTATCAATTTGTACAGTCCACCATGGAACGAAGTCAACCAGCCACCGGGACCGGACGGCCCCCCGGATTTTTTTCCTTTCTTGCGCGCTTCCCGCGCCTTGCTAATCATCGCTTTGAACAACGAACCATATTGATCTTCCATCTCACGCATAATCGGAAAACAAGACTGGAGTGAGAGTCTTTCGGCTATTCCGCCATAGACACCGGAGACCATCGGTTGGATTAAATAGTCGGCCGCTTCCTTCCCTATTCTTCTTTTCCCAAAGTCGTATATCGACTCATCGACATAGTCGGAACGCGAAACAGAAAATGGTTCCATCATCACTCGCAGTCGACCGGGAATACTGAGAATGTCGGAGGTAAAGAACTTCGGCGATGACATGGGCACCGGTCGCAAGCGGTTGCCACGAAGAATGAATCGGTTGCTCACGCTCCCGTTGGCTCTCTCTATATCATCACTCAATCCAAGATCGTTGCACAACTCCAGAGTTAGCGGCTCCCGATCCAGAAAGCCGTTTGGTCCCCAGTCAAAACTGTAACCGTCGATCTGATCGGTGCCGATAGTTCCGCCTAATCTGTCCGCTGCTTCAAACAGGGCGACACTACAATCGGGGTGCAACTTGCGAACGTAATGAAGCGCGGTCAGGCCGGAGATTCCGCCGCCGAGTATTACCACATCTTTAGTTTCCAGAGCCGTTAATCCTTTCTCTTACCAGTTCAGCTAGGAGTCGACCAAATCTAATGTCATCGTTGAACATCGGCATTCTTTTAATTGAATCACTATCGTGCGCCGAAACAAGTTGGGGCAGTTTAATATCCAATTCGTATAATGTCTCAATATGGTCACACACAAAACTGACCGGGACCACAAATAGTTTCCATCCTTTGGACAAGAGTCGTCTGGTCTCTTCTACCGTATCGGGACCAACCCATTCTACAGGGCCGCTTCTGCTCTGAAACGACAAAAAATATTCCCGTTTCCCCGCCGCCAATTCTACTGTGCGCCGCGTTTGATCAACGTAGGGATCACCTTCATCGATAAACTTTTTTGGAATGGAATGAGCTGAGAACAACAATGTTTCGTCTTCCGCAATATTGGAATCGATATATTCGCGAAGGAGATCAGTGTATGCCTTGTTATCGTGGAAATCATCGATCATGACGGCTAAAATATCATCGTAATTGCTGAGTACCTGTTCAACCACTTCAAAAGAAGATCCGGTAGTTGCTGTACAGTATTGCGGATACATCGGAAGGAAAACGAGTTGGCGGCAGCCATCGGTATAGGCATTTTTTATCGCATCCTCAATAAGTGGAGCATAATACCGCATCCCGACATAGCCGGAGATGACCTGGTCACAATCTTGCAGGCCGTTAAGAATGTGTTCAAGCTGCATATCGGTCCACTTCAGCAACGGTGAACTGCCTCCGATCAGATCGTAATGTGCCTGTACTTTCTTTGTTCGGATAGAGGCAATCAACTTAGCCAACGGCCTTTGTATAAGACGACCGCCCGGAAGTCTAATGAGGGATCGATCAGAAAATATATTATAGAGATAGCGACCGATTCCATCGAGCGAATCCGGTCCACCCATGGCTAATAGTATTACGGCAGTTTTTTTTGATCCGGACATAAGTATCAGCTCAGATCGTCCGTGAGAAGGTTGGTCCTTTTGGATCGCTCTTATTAAAATAGGCGTCGTAAGTCATTACAATATTCCTGACAAAAGTCCTGCCGAGTGGCTTGATAGCCAATCCCCGGTCCGATTCCTCCAGAAAAGAGTCATCAAAAAACTCGCCCAGATTCCCATGCTCTTTCTTGAAGTAATCATGATACGATGTGCCAAACCGTTTAGAAAATCGGCCGAAGTCGAGGTAGAAATTGCACATAAGAGAATTTATAACAAACTGCCGCACGAGATCATCCCGGGATAGTTTCATACCCCGGTAGACGGCGAACTTATCAGACTTGATCGCCTGATCATATTGGTCGAGTCCCGAGTAATTCTGGAAAAAGGCGTCACCAATATAACCGATAGACGACATCCCCAATCCGATCATCTCCGGCGCTGACTGTACCGTGTATCCCATGAAGTTGCGATGCAGACGGCCATCATTTTGAGCCAGCGAAAGTTCATCGTCGGGCAGGGCAAAATGATCCATGCCGATCTGGTGGTATCCTGCTCCGATGAATCTGTCAACAGCGATGGCAAATAGTTCGTATTTCACATCGGTCGTGGGGAGGTCTTCTTCGAGTATTTTTCTCTGGTGCGCTTTCATCTGGGGAAGATACGCGAAGCTA
>JAUXBO010000143.1 GCA_030619345.1 Candidatus Zixiibacteriota bacterium
GACAGACATCAAACTTTGATTAGATGATAAATTATAATGATTGTGGGAGTTTTCGTATTAATGAAGCCATTATTTAATGGCGGAGGGGCAGGGATTCGAACCCTGGATAGAGGTTATACCCCTATAACGGATTAGCAATCCGCCGCCTTCAGCCGCTCAGCCATCTCTCCGTTTTAGGTCTTAACGCTGGGAATATAGATTCTGAAGAAGTGAATATCAAGACTTTTTCGGATTGAACCGGCAATCTCAAACTGAATCGGAAATGGAGGTAAAAATGACCTCATTGTCGACTAATTCGAATCGGCATTGGTCGCGTTCCTCAAAAACGGTTTTGTGAACCACTCCAAACCGCGCCGTAACACCGGGATAGACCCGACTTAGTACATCAATATGGACATCTTTGATATCGGCCAACTGAGCCTCAAGTTCCTTCCTACGAGAATCCAATTGGCTAAGTCTGACGGGGAAGGCTTCATTGGCTTTTTCCAGTTTGCCGAGTATTTGCTTCTTTTGAAAGGATAGTTTTCCATCTAACTGGAGTCGGTAAAGCTC
The DNA here is from genome assembly GCA_030619345.1 of Candidatus Zixiibacteriota bacterium. Lineage (GTDB taxonomy): Bacteria > Zixibacteria > MSB-5A5 > GN15 > FEB-12 > JARGFS01. Next base: position 553 of record JAUXBO010000143.1, read on the forward strand.
AATCAGGGCTTCCTTTATTCGTTTGCCATCATCTTTCAGCCGCTGAATATCATCGACCGTTTCGGCATGGGTTCTCATGAGGTCGGGATCGAGCGTGATCTCCAGCGCAGTAGCAGTCTCCGTCTCCGAGCCTGCCACAGCCACAACGATCTTTTTGCCAGCCGAGCAACTGCCTCCTACAATTCTTCCAACGCGGCTTTGCACTGTAATACTATCGTCTGCCTTAAGTTGGCTATTGACGACTTCCTCACCTATCGTGATTTCGCAACCAGCCGACAGGCTGTGATTCCCAACGAATTTGGCGGTAATGTTTCCATCGGCTTTGATCTCCCCTTCTTCGTTCCCGATGATCCCGCCCTTGACAAAGATATTTCCACCCGCAATTAGACTGCAGTCCTCAACATTTTCGTTAACTTCGATATCGCCGCTTGTTTTTATCGAAAAACCTGCTCTTACACCTCCCATTACTCGTACCGATGCACGGCTTACAATATTACCGACACCAAAGTCAACATCCCCCTTAATGACGGTAACATCGTTTACGGCTACTGTTCCATGGGTGTATAGTATTGCGCCGTCCACTGAAGCGATTAGTTTCAAACCATCTTCTGATATCTCTGTATTGTTGCCACTCTTGAGCGGCAAATCGACACCAGGAGGACCGAGAAGTTCCTTACCGAAAACCGTGGTACCAGTTTCCCCCAGCGTAGCAGGAGTCTTGGACACCAGCAGTCCACTTTTAGCAATGTTCTGGATAAAATTGATGTTCTTGTAGTCGAGATTACCATTTTCATCTTCCTCAGGATGATGATCACCCGACGTACTAAAGTGATATTCAAAACTCGAAGATTCCCCCCGCCTAGGAGGGATCCCATTTGCAATGGTTATTGCCTGGTTGAATTCCTCGTTTTCAATCGCTTTATCAATAGCAGTTTCATCGACGCCAAAAATAATCTCTGCCGCTGATATCTCGGAGAGAATGACATCTTTGGTGATCGGTGGCTCCTCGTCGGCAGGCTTGCGGAGAATCATAATGGCCGACATTGAGTCTTTGGCCACTGTTATCGTAACACAACTATTCCTGGTACTGGGATCTGGTGCTTTGTTTGGATTGGACACAGCGCCTTCTTAGCCGGCCTGTTCCGCTTCTCGGTGTTCAGCGAGTATTCTCCAATAGCAACGCTCAACAATTAGAGTAATTTCGTGACTCTTGAACGGTTTTGTGATGTATTCATCGGCACCTAACAGGAGGGCGTCTTTAACCGAATAAGTGTCACCGTAGGCTGTCATTATAATCACGCTGGTCGTGGGATATTCTTGTTTGACGGCTTTAAGTAATTCGAATCCGTCGATGTGCGGCATTTTCATGTCGGAGATGATCATCTGAAACTGTTGAGTCTCGAGTTTCTCCAGAGCATCGCGTCCATCCACGGCCGTGGAAATTTGGTATCCCTCACGCACAAGAATTTTCTCAAGCAACGCCCGCATCATCTCTTCGTCGTCAACGATCAGAATAGAAATCTTATCTTTCATAATCATCTCTCTCCCCAGACCGGTCAGCCTTCCCGGCTTCCGATCGTTTCCCTTTTATTGGCAAAAACAGTTGTCAACTCGGCAAGAAACATCTGCAGTTCCACCGGCTTGTATAGCACACTGCTCGCGCCCATCAAGCCCGCCTCATAGACTAATCGGTCTGTAGAGTTTCCCGTAATTATCATAACCGGCGTTTTGGGGTTAATTTTCTTAACCTGCATCAGAACATCAAGGCCCGAGAGTTCCGGCATAATCAGATCGACCGTGATCAAATCAAAAGATGTTTCTTGTATCTTGTTGATGGCATCGGCTCCATCAATGGCTGTCTCAACAGTAATAGCCTCGGACAGCTGACAAAACTCCGCGAACGTCTCACGAACCCACTGTTCGTCATCTACGATAAGTAGTTTGAACGGTCCCTTGTTACTTTCGGCCAGTTTCCCCAGAGCCGCTATTTCCTTTTCTAACATCATCTACCTCTTAAGCTCGCCAGTTTCAATTAGTAAGCCCAATTCTCCAGTCAGATAACCATATCTACGACTGCATTTGTACTCAGCGAAAGATTCACATCTGTCTATTACAGTATCGTCAAATTCCGACTCCGATTGAATCCACACTAACACACTTTGCTCAAGTTTTGCTGTCTACAGCCTGAGACAACTGTATTCTGATTGTCTCACACTGATCCAGGATAGCATTAAGGCGGATTTCGATCTGGTCCTTGCCCAATCGCCCGCTCGGAGGGTGATACACCATTTTCTCCATGTTGTTGGCCGCGTTCAAGATAGCTGAAATCTCGCGTACTACCTTTATGGTACCATTGACCAGACGCATGAATTCCGGTTCGAGTCGGGTGATCTGCTCAGAACCGGACTTCTTTTTGGCCAAATATATGGCCAGGTTGAGAGCCAGGACTTTTACCTCTTCATTGAGGGCGTCAACTTCTACAAGAACGCCAAGTTCCATTTTGTGGTCGCTGTCCATCTCGGGAGTCATAATTTGGATTCCGCGTATTTATTTGCCATTCGTGACTGTCCTCAGCCTTTTCCGAAAATGCTCGGCCGTCTTGGCTTCCATTTGGCGGAAGAATGCGGACTTGTGGGTAGCAGGTATGGATATATCCGCATCATATCGGTTGTCATCAAAATAGGCTTGTATGATTCGAGGACCCTTCGTCTCTACACAAAATGGTTCAGCCAGAAGCATCTTGCCTCGAGAGATATCAAGCAGTCTCAATTCACCTTCAATGACACCGACCGTCTGGTATTTGTGTATTATCAACGGCACATTGAATGTCTTTTTTCTTTCAATAGCCTGTCGGTATACATCCACCAGCATCAGATATCGACCACCCAGTTCTGCACCCCAGTTTCTGAGAGAATCCAGATCATAAGTATCACTTGGGAACGGCAGTGTTCCGTTTCCGACATTACTTCCCACAACTTGAAAGAAGTTACCGCGTGAGAACTCAGTCATTATCCTGTCCTGCAGACCGGATTCGCCGACAATTGAAGGCTCTGAATTAACGTGCACAACCATAACCCGCCGGAGTGCGGCTGCAGACCTATCGGCACTGAACGATACTACTAATAACAGGGCCACCAGGGCCGAGAGTTTAGCAGACTTCAGAAGTTGTATAGACATATTTCCTCAGCACATTCTGGACTGTGTCCTGAAAGTTATTGAATCCCTCACCCAACATCTCCAACTCAACATTGGTCAGAGTATCTGAGAGGTTTTCCTTCCTGGTGAACTCTATGCCAACAAGCTGATAATCTTCTTCGTCATCTGCTCTTTTGACTATTCCCAGCACGTTTCCAACTTCCTCGACGCCCTGCAAGGTGAAGGTCATTGATACTATATCCCCTTCATTGAGCCTTTCCGTCAGTTCCACAAGCACACCGCTGGCGGAGATATTGAGAATCACTCCGGATATTTTCTCGTTGTCATCCTCAGACCAGTAGTGACCAAAAATATCTTTGACCCGGCACATCGACATCGGTGACATGATTTCAAGCCTAATGAAGCTCCTATGATTCTCACTGCTGACTTTGAACGGTCGACGCGCTTTCATACGGTGACTGTCAACATCGACATCTGATATGAATTTTGTTTTCTGTGTGTCTTTCATCATAAACTCCTATTACAAATTACTATCTATTTTTTGGCATCCCCGCCGAAAGGCTCTTTTTAATTCCTGATCGCTGTGAAATCGTGTATTCAAAAAATGACTCGGGCAAACTCTGGATAATAAATTGGCTAAAATGGCGAGCTTTTTTTTCGTTAACTACGAACTCCATGCCGATACGATAACCGCCTTCGTCAGATTGAAGGCCGTGACGAACCTCGGCGATAATGAACTTGGGAAAGTAAATATCCTTCAATTCTATATTCAGAAGGAAGTAGGTCTTGCGTCGTATCTGACTTGACATTTCCAAAAGTAAGCCGCCACACGAGATATTGATCGTCCTCGTTTCAAGCCATCGCAGTTTACCTATCTTGTGAGGGTCAAAAGTCTTGATATTGAATACAGCCAGCCTGGTTGACAACTCCATCGGGAATCTATCAAATCTCCGCCGCGTGAGCGGAATGATCTTGTCTGCGATTGAGAGTGTGCACTGTCCGTTCGCAGAGCGATTGAGGATAGCATTCACTGAAACGAGTTCTCCACGATACTCAAACTGCAACACGATTTTCTGGTTGTTTATGAGTTCATCAATCAGCCCCGAACTCTTACCCCGGTCTATGGCCATAGATGAATTATTGACCATGATGACCCGGGTTGAGAGTGGTTTACCCGGATACTGCTCCGAGTAGAGGACGATTTCCCGCCCTACCAAAGAGGCAAGATCAAAAAGATGAGCGTCAATACCCTCTGAGGGTGAGGTGGCCGATGAGGATGAAGATTTCATACTCTTGATATCTCCATCAATCTACAGATCGGCTTGAGACTGGTTTCTCTCACGTTCACACACCTGCCTTCTGTGCTTCCAGATTGGCTTTGCCCTGCTCAATAGCCGGTTCGAGAGTCTTCCGCGCCAAAGCCGTACGGGAATGGTCGCGACGATTCTCATAAATAAATTCCTGGCCATACTTGATAGTGTTGTTGAAGTACTGCCGGGCGCCATCATAATCTCCTACTCGACGGGACAATTCAGCGATCAGGTAGGATGCCTGAATCTGCTGATTACCTGCCTGTATGGTGCGACTGTCCTCCATTGCTTCCTTGTAATGATAGATCGCCTTCTCAAGTGCTTCGCGTTCGGTGACGACAACGCCGCCCCAGCTTTTCTTGATGTCAAAAAGGAAATCATCGAACGAGCGATAGGAACCGAAGACGGCCGTCGCCTCATCGCCCTCTCCGCCCATAGCAGTGGATTTGTATTCCGTCAGGAGATTATTGGTCTGATCAAGTTCCGTATAGACCGCATCAAGAGACTGTTTGAGCCGAGCTATCTGCCCTTCGAATTTTTCTCGATAAGGAACAAGTCTAGTTTTGAGTTCCGGAGCAATACGGACGGTCTCAAAATGACGAGTTACATATTCAATAAAAGTTGACATGTGTTCGTCTATTTCACGACAACGGTGTCTGAGAACCGTGTATTTCCCATCCAGTTCCGTCATCAATCCACGTAGGAACTGAAGGTTGGGATCCTCTCCCTCTCCCAGGGACCTAAAGACCCAGCCAATGCGAAGATAAAAGCGACCGAGGTCAAGATGATTAGGGTGGTCATACAGAAGTTCATCGAATATGGCCAGCAGTAATTTGATAACAGCTGTTTCATTCGGGTGATGGATGATGTCCATTAACTCACCCAGTTTGCGGATAATTGAATCAACTTCCGCCAGCTTGTCCAGGTGGAGCACCTTGACAGCTTTCAGTCGGTAGGCTCTGAAATTATTGTCCTTTTTCCATTCCTTAAACTTGCTGGTAAATTCCCGTGAGTAGTAGCAGTTGTCACAGGTTACGCAGAAAAAGGCCAGCGGATTGTACGCCTGATAACGGGGATAGCGCCACACGATATCTTTTGGACAGAAGTCCGTGTGACGATCATTTTCCGCGTAGGCTCCCACTCGCAGCGTTTCGAATTCATTCACCGTCTTACAGATTGGACATTCTATCTTGGACAGGAATATTGGACTTTCGTTAAGCATGTTTATTTGTCTCCCGACTCTAACTGTTATTTCCGATGCTTAGGAGAGCCAATTCCGATTCTGAGATTGGAATGACCCCTTTTATCTTTTCGGCTGTTGCGCCTGCTTTCATCATCTCTCTGGCAATACGAATAATATCAGCTCTGTCTCGTCTGTTGATACGCGAGACAACAGGACGCATGCCAATGGAAGACAATGGCTTAGCCGCAGTCGTCGAAGGCGAGTCTCCAAAGTTTATGAATTCTATTGATTTGGATATTCGATCCGAAACGGGATCGAGCCTTACCGGCGGTTCGTTGGCGAGCCGTGGCTCTGTTTGATTCGATTCGGTCTCAACCGGGCGCGATGGCCTGGTAAACATCCGGTA
>JAUXBO010000090.1 GCA_030619345.1 Candidatus Zixiibacteriota bacterium
GGACCGATCCGCCTCTGAAAATATGGCCACCGATTTGATATTCATATCGCGGCAGGCGCGCATTACCCGGACGGCAATCTCGCCCCGGTTGGCTATCAGTATTTTTGTGATCATCTGAGACATTGATGCGACCTCGTTGCCTACAGCGGAATGTTGCCGTGCTTTTTGGGCGGGTTGGAATCTTTTTTGGTTTCAAGCATCTCGAAAGCCCGAATCAATCTCGGTCGAGTTGACTTTGGTTCGATGACATCATCGACATAACCACGCGCCGCCGCAATAAACGGATTTGCAAATTTGTCACGGTAATCGTCAGTCATCTTTTGTACTTTGGCCTCGGCATCAGTTGAATCGGCAATCTCTTTACGGAATATAATCTCTACCGCACCCTTGGGACCCATGACGGCAATTTCGGCGGTCGGCCAGGCATAATTCATGTCACCACGCACATGCTTGGAGTTCATGACATCGTAAGCGCCACCGTACGCCTTGCGTGTAATGACCGTAACTTTCGGCACGGTCGCCTCACAGTACGCATAAAGAAGCATCGCGCCATGTTTAATTATGCCATTGTGTTCCTGGTCCGTACCGGGGAGAAAACCGGGCACATCCTCAAAAGTCAGGATGGGAATATTAAAAGCATCACAGAACCGAATAAACCGCGCACCCTTCGCCGAAGAATTTATATCAAGCACCCCGGCCATTACAGCCGGTTGGTTAGCAATAATCCCGATAGAACGTCCACCAAGCCTAGCAAAGCCAACCACAATGTTCTGGGCAAACTCTTCATGCACCTCAAAGAACGATCCCTGATCAGCGACATTGCTGATTACGTCCTTGATATCATATGGCTGGTTTGGATTCTCAGGGACAATTGTGTTGAGTATTTCTTCTTCGCGATTGGGCGGATCGTTGGACTCAATAAAAGGTGGGTCTTCGAGATTATTCTGCGGAAGGTATTCCATCAATCGTTTCAAGCGGGCAATAGCATCGGCTTCGTTCTCGCACGGGAAATGACAGACACCGGACTTGGAGGCATGGACCATCGCGCCACCCAGGTTTTCAGAAGATACTTCCTCATGCGTTACCGTCTTCACCACATTGGGACCGGTCACGAACATGTACGAAGTCCCTTTGGTCATGAAGACAAAGTCGGTAATAGCCGGACTATAGACAGCTCCCCCGGCGCATGGTCCGAGTATGACCGATATCTGCGGTACGACTCCGGAGGCCAAGGTATTGCGAAGGAATATATCGGCATAGCCGCCGAGCGACACAACGCCTTCCTGAATTCGAGCGCCACCGGAATCATTGAGGCCAATCACAGGTGCACCAACTTTCATGGCCATGTCCATAATTTTGCAAATTTTCTCAGCGTGAGCTTCGGAGAGCGAACCGCCAAACACGGTGAAGTCCTGTGAGAACAGAAATACTTTTCGTCCATTGATCGTGGCACATCCGGTCACGACACCGTCGCCCAGAAATTTCTGTTCAGCTAACCCAAAGTCAGTGGAGCGATGGGTCACGAACATGTCAAACTCTTCGAATGAGTTTGGATCAACAAGCAGTTCTATCCGCTCGCGCGCGGTGAGCTTGCCTTTCTTATGCTGGGTATCAATACGTTTCTGCCCACCTCCGAGCTTCGCCTCGGTGCGCATCTGCTCTAGTCTGTTTAGTCTATCTTCAAGTGACATTTACTCGTGTCCCGGCCTTAGCCTGTGAACGTCTCCACTATCAGTTTTTTGTCTGGCTGAGTCACCCGTGCAAATGGCGCGGTTGTGTCGTGATCAAAAGCCAGCACAACTTTTTTCTCAATTATCTCGGGCAGCTTGGCCCGTTTGATCTCCAGGCTCTGAAGCGGGTAAAGATCGGTAGCGGGTACAAACGGCACTCTGACATGCGCCGAGGTCGGAAAAATATCGGCGTAGTACCAAACATGCTCACCCTCTGATTCCATCTCCAGACCAAAATGCCCCTCGGTGTGTCCACCTGTAAAGACAGCCTTGATACCGGGGAAAAGTTCCGTGTTGGCGTCGATCAATTCCAGCTGTCCGGCATTTTTAAGCGCATGATAACGAGCCGGAATGTATACCGCCGAAGTCCGTTCATTTGGTTTAGTGGCCACTTCGAACTCTTCCTTGCTGGCAATGTATTTCGCATTGGGGAAGCGCGGCACAAACTCTCCGTCGGCATCAAGCATTACGCCACCTCCGGCATGGTCGGTGTGAAGGTGGGTGAGAACAACGTAATCAATATCTTTGAAGGCCAGACCGGATTCCTTAAGACCTTCACTAAGCAATGTATTGCCGTTGCAATTGTAGATCTTTTTCTCGCGGCCAGACAGTGAGTCGCCAAGACCAATATCGAAAATCATATTCTTGCCGTGCGCCTTGAGCACAAAAAGGTTATTAACCATCGGGATATTGTTGTACTCATCCGGTTTGATGAGTTTCTCCCACATCACTCGTGGGATAACACCAAACATGCTACCTCCGTCGAGCGAGAATTTCTGCTCGACGAAGGTAGCTATTTCAAATTGACCGAATTTCATTGCTGATTAACGACCGATTATATTACCGGCTATCACCAGGCGCTGAACCTCGGAGGTGCCCTCATAAATCTCAAGCACCCGCTGGTCACGATACAGTTTGCCGATTACCGAATATTCTTCGATATAGCCATATCCACCCCAGATCTGCATGGCGCGATCGACACAGAAATTAGCTGTCTCAGTTGAATACAATTTAGCCATCGCAGCCTCAACTGAAAAACGCTCACCCCTATCAGACATCTGTGCCGCTTTGTAGCACAGGGCGCGAGCGGCCTCAACGCGGGTAGCCATATCGGCAATCATCCACTGAATCGCCTGCAATTTAGAAATCGGAGCGCCAAACGCAACGCGTTCCTTTGCCCGGGCAACCGATTCATCCAGAGCGCGCTGGGCCAAACCCAGACCCTGAGCGGCCACACCGATACGTGCGGAATCAAGAGTACCCATGGCATATCTAAAACCCTTGCCAAATTCACCAAGAAGATTCTCTTTCGGTACCTTAACATCTTTTATCATGATGCCGCCGGTAGTTGCGGCGCGCATACCAAGTTTGTTTTTTAGTGTGCGGGCCTGCCAACCCTCCTGAGTTGTATCGTCTACAATCAGGGCCGATAACTTCGGTTTACCTTCTATTTTGCAAAATAGAACAGCCAAATCAGTCACGTCACCATGCATGATAAAAATCTTCTCACCATTGACAAGATAATGATCCCCTTTGTCCACCGCCACGGTCGTGCAATTGGACGCATCCGATCCGGCGTTAGGTTCCGTCAGGACAAAAGACGGGATTTTTCGGCCGGTAGCACAGTCTGCAACATATTTCTTCTTCTGTTCATCGTTACCAAAATTAATTATCGGATGCGTAGCCAGTTCACCGACAGAGCACAAAAGTCCGATAGCGGCATCATGATAACAGAGTTCTTCGACCAGCGTGACATACTCCAGAAAACTCTTTCCCTGACCTTCATATTCTTTCGGCATACCATAGCCGATAAATCCGGCCTTACCAATTTCGCGATATAGATCCTTTGGGAATTTGCGCGGCTCCGGCATTTCATCGAGCTCTTTTGAGACCGGATACATGTGCTTTTCCGCAAACGTCTTTACCATTTCGCGGACTGTCTCCTGGCATGGATCAACATTCTTGTTCATCATTCCTCCCGCACTCGAATCGTGCGATTTTCTATTGTATTGATATCTGTTCTTAGCATCTTTGTCTTCATTCCGATTGCTATCCCTGGTCCGACCTATAATCCATAGTTAGATTAATCCCGCCTCGCGGGCTATATTATCTGTTCGTCGTCACTTTTGTTTTTGACGGCCGAGCGGAGGTAAGAAACGATCTCCTCCGTGGAAGCGCCCGGTGTGAATAATTTACTCACCCCTTCTTTTTCCAGTTCCGCGATATCTTCGTCGGGGATAATTCCGCCGCCAAACAGAATGATATTCTCCGCCCCTTTGGCTTTCATCTCTTTGAGCACCGCCGGAAACAATGTCATGTGGGCGCCGGACAGAATCGACAGCCCGATAGCATCGACATCTTCCTGCACGGCGGCATCGACAATCATCTGCGGAGTCTGCCTTAGTCCGGTGTAGATAACTTCCATCCCGGCGTCGCGGAAAGCGGCGGCGATTACTTTGACCCCGCGGTCATGTCCGTCGAGTCCCGGTTTTGCGAGTAAAACTCTAATTTTTTCAGCCATTTAAATTCCCGTATTTCCCAATCACACACTAGTTCAAATATATCAGGTCTCGCCTGTCATGACACCTGCATGGCCGCCTGGGTTTCGACATACTCACCCCAGACATCGCGCAAGACATCGCACATCTCACCAACACTTGCGTACGCTTTACAACAATCGTAAATCGCCTCAAAGGTGTTACCGTCGGCTGCTGCCACCTGGCGAAGATTCTCAAGCGTCGCCTGAACGGCGTTATTGTCGCGCTCGGTCTTGATCTTTTTGACAAAGGCGCACTGGTCCTGTTCCACCCGACGGTCTATTTTCAGCACCGGTATATCAATCTTTTCATCTTCCAGCGTAAAATCATTGACACCGACAATCACGCGATCCTTCTTTTCCAATTCCTTTTGATGCTCATAAGCCGAACGCGCCAGCTCACGCTGGAAAAAGCCCTCTTCGATACAATTGAGCACCCCACCGCGTCGTTCGATTTCAGCAAAGTATGCCTCGGCTTCCGCTTCGAGCTTATCGGTCAACGCTTCCACAAACCATGACCCACCCAACGGATCCGGGGTGTTGGCCACGCCGGATTCGTAGGCGATCACCTGCTGGGTGCGAAGCGCGATCAGCACCGCCTTCTCACTCGGCAGAGCCAGCGTTTCATCCATCGAATTGGTATGCAATGATTGCGTCCCACCCAAAACACCCGACAACGCCTGCAGCGCCACGCGTACAATATTGTTCTCGGGCTGTTGTGCCGTCAGCGAACAACCTGCCGTCTGAGTGTGAAATCTTAGCTTCCAACTGCGCTCATCTTTGGCTTTGTATTTGTCCCGCATATGCCTCGCGTAAATACGCCGGGCCGCGCGGTATTTGGCAATCTCTTCGAAGAAATCCGAATGAGCATTGAAGAAGTACGACAGGCGCGGCGCAAACTCATCAACATTCTGCCCCGCCTCAATAGCCGATTCGATATAGCAGAACCCATCGGCCAGCGTAAAGGCCAATTCCTGTGCCGCTGTCGCGCCAGCCTCGCGGATATGGTAACCGGAAACTGAAATCGTGTTCCACTGTGGTACTTTGCGTGTGCAGAAATCCATCATGTCGGTTATCAGGCGGATCGAAGGCTTGGGTGGGAAAATAAATTCTTTCTGGGCGATATACTCTTTGAGAATATCGTTCTGCAGTGTACCACGTACTTTCTCAAACGGTACGCCCTGTTTTTCAGCTACGGCGAGATACATGGCCAGGAGAATCGAAGCTGGCGAATTGATTGTCATCGAGGTTGACACTTTGTCCAGTTCAATTCCTTCAAAAATTATCTCCATATCGGCCAGAGTATCGACCGCCACGCCGCACTTGCCAACTTCGCCGAGCGAGCGTTCGTGATCTGAATCATACCCCATCAAAGTCGGAAGATCAAAAGCCGTGGACAAACCGCCGCCGCCCTGTTTGAGAATAAAGTGAAACCGCTCGTTGGTCTGTTTGGGTGTTCCCATTCCGGCAAACTGGCGCATTGTCCAGAGCCGCCCGCGATACATATTGTGATGCACTCCGCGCGTATATGGGAAAACACCGGGGTGATTTATTTGCTTTTCAAAATAGTCATCTTGATCGACCCCGTCGACCGAGTCTGGCGTATATAGCTCGTCAATATCTTCGCCCGAAACTGTGAAAAAGCGGGGCATTGATTTCTTGCCACGGAGCGGTGCGACCTGTTCATCCCATTGATCCAACCCGGACTTGAGGATTTCGAGGAACTTCTTGCTGTACATCAATATATCTCCATTCTATACAAGTGCCTAAGATATGTAAACTGCCCCGGAAAATCAAGGATGGCATAGCCACTGATTTCCCGCCAACGGCCCTCAGTCCCCACGCCGAAGAAAGTGTCAGACAACCACTTAATCATTAATCCACGACTCTTTCAAAATAGCTTTTTTCGGGCAGAGCATTTTTGCCTAAAGCCCCGGAGAATTGTAATGGACTCACTCAACTCAAAATCATATCTTCAAAAAGACAACTCTGTACATATTTCCAAAGGAGCGAAACAAAATGCCTAAGAAATTCCCATTAATGGCGATGATTGGTCTGATCTGCCTTATGATCATTGCAACGGCCTGCAATAAGCAGGAAGACGGACAAAAGGGAGAACTGGCTAGTTACCTGTCCGCGAATTACCAGTCGCCCGAAGAATACCTCATCTCATGTTTTGAAGACCACGACATTGTGTTTATTGGAGAGTACCATCGGATCAAACATGACGCTGAACTGATTCAAAACCTAATCCCCTTATTACACCAGGCCGGTGTCTACAATCTGGGGATGGAATTCGCTAATTACGCAGATCAGCCCATGATCGACCGCTTGATCACCGCCAACGAGTACGATGAAGCGCTGGCGAGAGAGATCCAGTTCCGCCAGTGGCCGTTTTGGGGATTCCAGGAGTATGTTGACATTTATAGAGTTGCCTGGGAACTCAACCGATCACTACCCGATGACAGCACTAAGTTCCGGGTAGTCGGCCTGAATGCGGTAGCGGACTGGAGCCACGTCTGGACTGTGGAAGATCGCAAGAATCCGGAAATTATGAAAAAGGTCTGGCCCGACGGGAATTCTGACGAACATATGGCGAAAGTAATTAGCACGGAGTTCATCGCCAACGACCAAAAGGCGGTGATTTACTGCGGTATTTATCATGGCTTCACGCGCTTTCATCAGCCGGTTTACGACGTTGAAGCGGACAGCCTGATCCGACTGGACGACCGAAGAATGGGTAATCGCATATATAGTGAAATGGGCGACAGATGCATGACGGTCTCTCTACATACTTCCTGGCCCTCATTGAGTGGACATTCAGAGAGCGTCAGACCCGCAGATGGAGCGATAGACAAAGTCTGCTCCGGGCTTGATCCCGGTCGGAGGCGTTGCGGTTTTGACGTTATTGGCTCACCGTTTGCCTCACTTAGTGGAGAAACAAGTTACTGGCGACATGGCTACCCGGAGTTCACGCTGGCTGAATACTGCGACGGCTACATCTACCAGATGCCGCTCGCTGACTACGAAGGCTGCACCGTGATTGAGGGCTTTATCAACGAATCAAACCGTCTGGCCGCAATTTCCCAGAGTGCCAACCCGAAAACCAAAGATTCCTCCAACACGGTCGAGAGCATGATGGAGGGCATGAGAGCCGATACGGATTTCAAACGGCGGTTCAGCCAATTTGGAGTGAAATAAGACTACTCCCTGATTTTGTGGGCGGCAGTTCTAGTAGGGCAGGAGGCCTGTCCTCCTGCCAATTGTTGCTGACTCTTCCCTTTTCCCCTTGTAGGTCGAAACCCCTTTACGGGTTTCGACATTTTGTGGGGGCCCTTCGGCAAGCTCAGGACAGGCAGACGTCCTCGTCTGCCCCTTGCATCTAATGATTTATTGAACGGGCAGACCGGAAGGTCTGCCGCGCACAAAGTAGAATTGGTTAATGCAATCGTGCCTTGTGCAAACGCGTCTGGTGCAGACGTGTCTGGTGGCCGTAGTATTTGAGGCCGGAGAGAAAAAGACCAAGACCTATTGCGAGATAGAGCGAGGCCAGACAGGGGCGTGGGATCGGTAACTGCCGCAGGATAATCCCGACTCCCATCATGAACGGGGCAACCAAATAACTGCTCCAGGCCTGGAAAGCAAAAAGACAGATTCGTTCTTTATCGGGTGCGAGGGCATAGACACGGTCGACATTAGAGAGGACAATCCTCAAGAACAAGAATCGGTATGTGAGAAGACCCAGAAGCAGACCTCCTCCCGCCGACAACAGCCCCCAGACAACTTCGGCCGTCATTAACCAGAAGATCGCAACCATCATCAAGGCCAGCCCGATTATTGTCCAGAGCATTCCGGCTGTCGTCAGCAGCGTCGATCTTTTCGCCGTCGGGTGGTTCATGGAGATGGGGCATCCAGCGGTTTCTTTTTGACAAAGTGTCGTCTAATTCCAAGTGCCAAGAAGCCGAACAGCACAGCATTCAAAATTGTCTCCGCAAAAACCACAA
>JAUXBO010000183.1 GCA_030619345.1 Candidatus Zixiibacteriota bacterium
CAAAACTACAAAAAATCTCGGTATCCGAGAATTCCTCAGACTGCAATACTAACTCGGGTGACTCAATCGTCTGTTTTACTATTTTATCGGCATCTGGTCCCAATTCTGGATGACCATCTAGCATATGCTTTAGACGCTCCCCGGTTAGAACTACGTACCGCAAATTATAGTCTATTGCTGTCCAAATGATCTTAGAAATTATTGCCATCTGTACGTTACCTAAGAAGTCACTCTTTCTCAGTCTTCTCTACAGCAGGGGGAGAAGGAATTTTTCCATATTGATCTTCGTATTCCTCAATCTTCTTCTGAGCCAAATCGACAAATACCTTAAAATGCTGAGGACTCATTTGAACCATAAACTGTGCTTCTAGCATCGGAACTGAGGGCTCCTGCAGATTGTTAATCGCTACTCTTCCAAAACCCATCTGAATATCGTAGTAAGAGCTAGTAAACTTCGTCGAGTTGGAATAGAACTTTGGTATTTGTACGAATATATCTTGAGACTCTTTTTCGTTCTTAATTTCATCAGCCATATGTCACCCGCTCCTTAAATGGTTTGTACACAGTAATATAACTCCAGCCGCACAATTGTGTCAAGCGCTGAATCCGTCCCTCAGACTAGCAAAAACCCACGGACACCAGCAAAGCACTGGTCAATTTGTAGGCCCCACCCCTACTTCGTCAAACCCCGCTCGGACTTGGAGATGAAATCAAGCATGATTTTGACTTCATGAGTTTTCTCAACTTCTGCCTCTATCCGCTCCACCGCCTGCGAAGTATTCAAATCACCAGAAAACAAAAATTTGTAAGCTTGCTGCAAGGCCTTGATAGTCTCTTTGGAGAATCCACGTCGCTTGAGGCCGATGGCATTCAGACCGGCGATCTTAAGCGGATAGCCAGCAGATAAAGAATACGGGACAATGTCCATTGGGACCCTGTATCCACCGCCAGCCATAGCATGGCAACCGATCTTTACAAACTGATGTACCGGCACTAACCCACCCAGAATCGCAAAATCTCCTATCTCGATATGCCCGGCCAGATTCACGGAATTGGCCATGATGACATTATCACCGATGATACAGTCGTGGGCTACATGCGAATAAGCCATCAGCAGACAGTTCTTGCCGACTACAGTCTTCCAATGATAGTCAGTACCGCGATTGACAGTCACATACTCTCGGATTGTCGTACCATCACCGATTATCACTTGGGTCTCTTCGCCGCCGAATTTTAGGTCCTGCGGTACGGTGCTGATAACCGCTCCGCTAAAGATGCGGACATTTTCGCCCAAAACTGCGCCGTCAGCGAGTACGGCATGCGAACCGATAGAACTGCCGTCTCCGATTTGTACCTTGTCTTCAATAACTGCGAACGGCCCAATGGTAACATTCTCGCCCAGTTCCGCTTTGGGTGAAACGACTGCTGTCTTGTGAATATTACTCATCGATCCACCACCATCGCCATAAAGTCGGCCGAAGTGGTCAGGTTGCCATCGACAAATGCTTTCCCGGTCATTTTGCAGATGCTGCCACGAGAGGTTTTCTTTATAGACTTCATTTCCAGTTCAAACCTGAGTTGATCGCCCGGCAAGACCGGCTTGCGGAATTTAGCTTTATCAATTGACATGAAATAGACAACCTTATTTTCAGGCTTGTCGACCGTGTTCATCAACAGTACACCCCCGGCTTGCGCCATAGCTTCCAGAATCAGCACGCCCGGCATAATCGGATGGCCGGGGAAATGCCCCTGAAAAAACGGCTCGTTGATAGTCACGTTTTTTATCGCCGTCACAGTTTTTTCCGGAACCAGATCGAGAATTCGGTCAACGAGCAGCATCGGGTAGCGATGCGGCATTACTTTGAGGACGGCGTCGATATCCATAAGCGCCTTGCCTGTTTTCTTCCCCAGTGCGCCGGCAAACTTTTTCTTTTTGTACAACTCTCGCATCTTTTTGGCCAGGGCGACATTTGCTTTATGTCCCGACCGCGCGGCCAGAACATGCCCTTTGAACGGCGCTCCAATAAGCGCCAGATCACCCAATAGGTCGAGCGTTTTATGGCGCACCGGTTCGTTGTAAAAGCGAAGTTTAATATCATTGATGATTCCGGTCTCACCGACAAAAGCCTCGTCCTTGAGATTGAGCGCTTTGCGTATACGGTCCACTTCGACCTGCCCCAGATCAGAATCATAAATCACAACGGCGTTATCGAGCCCCCCGCCTTTGATCAGGTTGGCATTGCGCATTGCTTCAACTTCGGACAGAAAGCAAAATGTTCGGGCCGGGGCAAACTCTTCCACAAACTCCTTCTCAAGATCAACCAGGGTCGTGTACTGTGTACCGAGGGCCGGGTTTTTGTAGTCGATCATAAAGGTAATGCGAAGAGCATCCGAAGGTGCTACCACCAGATCAACTCCGCGTTCCGGCTCGCCGTAAGACATCGGTGTATCGATCTCCAAATATAGCTTGTCGGCATCCTGGTTTTCGATACCGGCTTCGAGAATCTTGTCGACATACGGTTTCGAAGACCCGTCCATTACCGGCGGCTCGTTGTTATCCAGTTCCACCACGATAATATCCAGTTGCAGACCGGCAAAGGCGGCCAGAACATGCTCGACCGTGTAGACTTTGGCTTCGCCATGCTGCAGGGTGGTGCCACGCGAGATATCGACAACATGATCAATATCGGCCTGCACCCACGGGCTGTCCGGCAAATCGGTGCGGACAAAGCGGACCCCGCTATCGGGCGGAGCCGGTTTAAACGTCATGGTGCAGTTATTGCCAGTGTGCAGCCCGATACCGCTAATCGTAATCTCTTTTTTGATTGTTCTCTGTTTCTCGTACATAGGCCTCTTCTTGAAGCTTGATTTTGTGAGATTATAATCGATCCGAGCCCCTGATTCAAGCTTTTACTGGATTCTATCCATTAGTAGCTTTCAAGCCGCATTTGTACCCCACCTTCTGGTGGGTTTATTCATCACTGACGTAATCTATCACTCAATACCGATTTCAATATTATGTAGTGTTCGACATGAACAGTTTTCGTAGGTCAGGAGCCCTGTGCTCCTGACACATTGACAAGGAACGTCAGGAGGGCAGGCCTCCTGACCTAAACTGCAATCGCGCGGTGTGAGGGGATTCACAGGGAAGAAGCCCTTGACATACCACCGCGAATCGTGTACCATTTGCCTAATTAGGATAAAAAGTCGCAATCGATCGGTGTTTGATCTATACAACTTTTTACGCAGGAGGAATACGATGAAATGCTTCCTGATTTTGCTTTTTGTCTTGGGTGCGATGGTTTTGGCGGCTTCCGTCGTCATGGCCGATGTGCCTCAAATGATAAACTACCAAGGGCGATTGACGGATGACACAGGGGCCGCGTTCAATGACAACGCAACTATGATTTTCTCAATCTACGACGATTCGACAGCAGGCAGCCAGTTGTGGCAGGAGGTTCAGGCGGTCGTGGAGGTTACGGACGGTCTGTTCCACGTAATACTCGGGTCGATTGAGCCGATTGTCGATTCTGTGTTCCTTGGCCCGGATCAATGGCTGGATATCGTCGTCAACGGAAACCATATCGAGCCACGAGCGCGGCTTGTGAGTATGGCATACGCGTATCGGGTCAGCAGTATTGACGGTGCATCCGGAGGTATCGTAGGCGGCGATATTGAGATCGGGGGCACAATAGGTGTCGGGACGCCATCGAACGACTCCGCAGGTATTAAAATACTGCGGACTGCATCGGCCACTGGTGCAGCGATTCTCATTGTTGATTCCGCTTTCGGTGCGGGTGGTTACGTGGGAAAACATAGTGATGGACCCGGACTTTGGGTGACGCATGATGGTTCCAATGGTGAGTGTCTAGGCCTTTTCAAGAAAGGCGGCGATGGGGTCGGATTGTGGATAATCCAGCGAGGTAATGATCCGGCTTTGCACATAAGTAGCGATACCAGCGATGGTGCTAACACTCTCATGACGGTAGGAAGTGATGGGCGAACAGGCATCGGAACCAATGCTCCGACAGAGCAACTGGAAGTTGCGGGTACGATTTACTCCAATTCTGGTGGTTACCGGTTTCCTGATGGTTCTGTGCAAACTACAGCCGCCGGTAGCGGTTTGTTCCCAGCCCCTGCCTTTAACTCGGGATGGTTTCATTTGTCGAATGGCGGCGACACAACATTCAACCACAATCTGGGCCAATCCCCTGACAATTACTTTGTAAATGTGGAATTCTGGGAAACCGGCGTTCAATGGCTTGGCCGACATAACGACGGCATCGGTACATTCCTTGGAGCGTCAGACTTCGAGCGAGGTGGCTATTACAAGAATCTGCTCTCCAACTCAATACAGATGTACCGTGGTATGGGTGACCCCTTTTGTGACTCCATTCGCGTTCGCATCTGGATCACTCAGTGAGCCGGGCTAGCCAAACCAGAATGTTTTTATTGGACGATTTAACCGAACTTACCGCGAGGAAGTTTCGTCAGAAGGCTTGCCCTCCTGACATGTGATTCCCAAAAGAGAGTGTCAGTAGGGCAGGCCTCCTGACCTACCAAGTTTAAATCTCCTTGAGGGACTTCACTTTTCGCAACTTGCGAAAAAGCGCGATATACTCACTGACCATAATCTCCTCCGCCTGCGATAACCCCTCCATCATCGGAATGCCGATCCGAAGAACAGCTCGGACCATGTCGGCGGTGGTCCGATCATATTTTTCAGCCAGTGCTTGAAGTCGTTCCTTCAAATCGTGTGACACGAAGATAGACAGACAATGCCTGCCGCGTGTTTTCTTTTCCAATTTGTTTGATTCCATATTAGCCTCCTGTTTAGGTCGTAATGAAATTTGTCGAGTCGCAGGCCTGTCCTGAGCTTGACGAAGGGCGGTTCGACCTACTAATGATACTTTTCGTGCCCGATCAACTGCTGCGGTGAACGAACAGTGATGTTGAACTCTGCTTTGAGTCTTTGGATAATCGGTTTCCAGGTATCAGTGCGATCCCGGCCCGATATTATCTGGTCGATTTCATGCCGATGTTCTGATTTACAAATCGCACAGTCGCGTCCGGGCTTTTCATCCGCATCCGCTCGATCAGAATTCTTAACAATCGCACCAAATCTCCGCTGCACATAAGGAGTCAGCAGTTTCTTGAGTTTTCTCACCGCCCGATCATGCAGAGCTTCTAATCGATAGATTTTCCGTCCGGTGGCATCTGACAGCTGCTGGTAAGTTCTCCCCATATAGTAATACTGCCGGATAAATTCCTTTTCGTTCTCGGTCAACTGCTTTATCGCTCTGGTCACCTCCCGGCTGATTTCGGCCCTCAGATTTGCGTCCCTTTCTGTTTCGGT
The DNA here is from genome assembly GCA_030619345.1 of Candidatus Zixiibacteriota bacterium. Classification (GTDB taxonomy): domain Bacteria; phylum Zixibacteria; class MSB-5A5; order GN15; family FEB-12; genus JARGFS01. The sequence goes on from JAUXBO010000183.1 coordinate 5,357, forward strand.
CCGTACGGCATCATCAGGATCATTGAGCGGGCGGCCCGGATCGAAACCAATCTGAACAATCCAATCTTGAAATATAATTCTTTGTTTGGACATCTGTCCTCCTTTCGCAGCCAGATTAAGTCAAAAGGAGAAGTCTGTCTAACACCAGCAGATCGCTTACGGGGTCAACAAAACACAGAAAGGCGACTCATGTGATACTGGC
>JAUXBO010000243.1 GCA_030619345.1 Candidatus Zixiibacteriota bacterium
TCAAAGTGGAACACTACTGGGATGTCTATTTTGGAGTAACGGAAGCAGTCAAAATGACCTTTGATTCGTCCGGCGTTTCAATACCATTCCCTCAGCAAGATGTACATCTGTTCCAGAAGAGTGCAAGCTGAGTATTTTTGCATGATGAGAAATCGTATAGCGTCGTAAAACAGAGCTTGATGATAATTGCAGATTAGCCATATATTTCGATTCAGGAGTAAGAATAGGATAGCCGTGACAAATATTGTAATTGTTGAAGATGAGCGGGATATAGCCGACTTGCTCCAATTCAATCTGGAGCGTGACGGATATAAGGCCGAATGCTATTACAATGGGGAAGACGGGGTTGAGGCAGTTAAGAAGCATAAGCCCGATCTGGTTCTTCTCGATTTCATGCTGCCCGGAATGAATGGGCTGGATGTCTGTAAAGCCATTCGGACCAACTCGGAAACTAAGTCTATCCCCATCATAATGCTCACGGCCAGAGACGAGGAAGTGGATATTGTCTTGGGCCTTGAAGTCGGTGCTGACGACTACATCACCAAACCTTTCAGTTACCGCGTCCTGGTGGCTCGAATACGGGCAGTCCTGCGCCGGGATAAAACTGGCGAAGGTTCCGAAAAAGAAATCGTCCGACTCGGTAATATCGTCATTGACCCGGGACGTTTTCAGGTCAGGGCCGGTTCCAGCAGAGTGGAACTGACCGCTTCAGAATTCCAACTACTTTTGACTTTAGCGCGAAGGCCCGGCTGGGTATTCGATCGCTCCCAACTAATAGACATAGTGCGCGGCGAGGAGGCTGTGATAACTGACAGAACTATCGATGTCATGATCGCGGGTATTAGAAAAAAGCTGGGCGATTGCGGACCGCTGATTGAAACTGTTCGTGGTGTTGGCTACCGAGCCAGGGAGCAAGAATGAGGAGAAAGCGACTGTTTTGGCGACTGTATCCAGGTCTGATTGCCGTGATCGTAGTAGCGCTGTTTTTGAGCGCCCTCTATGCCACCCGGGAAACAAGGCAGTTGTATCTGGAGGAAATTCGTTCAACTCTTGTTGCCCGAGCTGGTATGGTGAGCGTACAGCTTGAGAATATCCCTTTCACCGATCAGCGGGCAATCGATTCTCTGTGCAAACAACTGGGTAGAATTTCGAGCACCCGCATCACAGTTGTCGACAGCGCCGGGGTTGTATTGGGCGACTCCCAGGAGAGCCCGCTATTGATGGAGAACCACGGTCACAGACCCGAAATCTCCGGCGCCATGTCCGGCCAGGTTTCGAGTAGTTCTCGTTTCAGTAACACCCTTCAAATAGACATGCTGTATGTCGCCCAGCCGATAGTTGCAGAAGACCAGATAGTTGGAGTTGTGCGCACAGCCCTTCCGATGGATCGCGTAGACTCAGTTCTGACCTCTCTTTATTGGAAGCTTGCTCTGAGCGGATTGGTGATTTCACTCCTGGCCGGAATTGTCGGACTGATCTTGGTCCGCCGGGTCACAAGTTCACTTGAGGATCTCCGCCTTGGGGCCGAGCGTTTTGCAAAAGGCGAATTGGATACCCTCCTTTCAATACCGGAGGGCGAGGAAATCGGATCTCTCGCCGAAGCCATGAATGAAATGGCGGCTCAACTCGACCGACGCATAGCGATGATTATGCGCCAGCGTAACGAACGCGAGGCAATTTTGTCAAGCATGACCGAGGGCGTGATTGCTCTTGACCGAGATGAAAAAATCGTGAGTCTAAACGATGCCGCTGCCGCCCTGCTTAATCTGGAGGACCCGGCCAACGTGCTGGGAGTGACAATTCACGAGGTGTTTAGAAACTCCGCCCTGATGAAACTGCTCGGCGAGACATCGGGCAATACTGGTTCAACCGAAATACAATTATCCCCGCTCGACGGTCCGGAACAATCGTTACTTGTGAACAGCGCCCGCTTGATTGACAGCGTCGGCCAACAACTCGGTACCGTATTGGTACTAAACGACATTACGCGGTTAAAAAAACTCGAAACGGTCCGCAAGGATTTTGTGGCCAACGTTTCGCACGAACTCCGCACGCCCATTACGGCAATCAAGGGTGCCGTCGAGACTATACTTAATTCTGATATGTCTATGGACCCCGACGCCGACCGATTCCTGCAAATGGTGAACAACCACGCTGACAGGATCAATAACATTATTGAGGATCTGCTGTCGTTGGCTCGAATTGAAGATGAAGAGGAGTCAGGAAGATCCGGAGAACATGAGCAATCGAATCTTGCGGACATGATTGAAACCGCAATTCAGGCTTGTCAACCGAATGCGGATTCAAAGTCAATTACTCTGCAATTTGCCTCAGCAGAGCCACTATCATTGAGAGTAAATCGACTCCAGATAGAACAGGCTGTTACCAACCTGATTGACAACGCCATCAAGTACAGCGAAGAAAATGCGAGCGTCACAATTACCGCCGAGCGAGAAGAGGACGAAGTAATTATATCAGTCATTGATACCGGCTGGGGAATTGAGCCAAAGCATTTGCCACGACTATTTGAGCGATTTTACCGAGTTGATCCAGCTCGGACGCGCGAAGTTGGTGGGACCGGACTCGGACTGGCAATAGTCAGGCATATAGCCATTTCGCACGGCGGCCGAGTGACGGTCGAAAGTGTCCCGGGCGACGGCAGCCGTTTCCGAATCCATTTACCCGCAACAACTTAGGTCGATCTCCGGATTTCGCCAGGGATCATTCTGTTTGTTGGTAGCAGGCACAATTAATAATATCTCTTTAACAAAATCTTAACATTTCTTCTGTTCCATAGGGCGACAGAACAAACTAAGTAATCAACTTTACAGGAGACGCAATGAAAGGATTACTGCTAACTGCTCTGATGACGCTTATGTTGATTTCAGCGTCCGTCATGGCCGCCGACACCAACGTACACGGACGTCTGTACGCCGAATGGATGATGAAAACAACGGAATTGGTCGACGACAACTTTGCCGATACGATTGACGGATTCAACGAATTTCAGATCACTCGTGCCTATGTCACAGTAAAATCTAAACTGTCCGATCGCACTTCGGTTCGTATCACCTCAGATATCAAAGCCAAAGACGGCCTTTATAACATTATGCTCAAGTACGGATATATTGATTGGAAGCTGGCTTTTGGTGGCGAGAAAATGAAAATGCGTTTTGGTCTACAGCCGACACCGTATATCGACGCCATGAACAAAGTGTGGGCACGGCGCTATCTTTCAAAGACCGTTGGAGATCTGAATAAGTTCCTTACTTCCTCGGACCTCGGTGTTTCTGCTATCTACGCTCTTGGTTCCGACAAAAAGCTCGGCGTTGTTTCGGTTTCGGTTCTTAATGGCACCAAGTACTCCGATACTCGCGAGATGAACAAAAATAAAGATATCAACGTGTTCGGCAAATTAAGCCCGCTCAAGGGTAGTGAGAACCTTAAGAAGTCTGTCCTCATGGCGCAGGCATATATTGGTACGCAGAATGAAGATATTTCCCCCGCCGGAGTCACTGCCGCAGATTATAAAAGGCAGCTAATTTCGGTCGGTGGAGCACTGGTGTACAAGAAGCTGCTCGATGTTGGCTTTGATGTCAACCTGCTGACGCTGGGCGAAGGTCCCGGCGACCCGGACAGCAAACAGAGCGGATTGTCATTCTTCGGCACGCTCTATCTGGCTGATCTCGCACCGGAAAGCAAGGCACTTCGTACGCTGGACCTGTTTGGAAGGGTTGACTTGGTCGATCCCGATACCGAAACCGACAACAATGCCGAGACGACTTTGATTGCTGGCGTTGAATGTAGTCCCGTCAAAGGCTTCAAGGCAGCTGTTAACTACCGCAACGTAAGCTATGAGGCATCCGGAGTCGATTCCGAAGGTGCTCTGTATGTGAACACCCTGTTCAAGTTTTAGGAGAATAAATTGGTACTGAAGATTCTGGAAACGACAAGGAGATTAAGATGAAGAAAATGGCTCTGTTTACGCTTGCGCTGGTGGTCGTGGCTTCCATGGTCTGGTCAGGCGGCTCGATAACCATCAAAGGTTCCGATACGCTTGTCCGTCTCGGGCAACGTTGGGCCGAAGAATACATGAAGTCCAACGTCGGTACGGTCATTCAGGTGTCCGGTGGTGGATCGGGGACAGGCATTGCAGCACTGTTGAACGGCACGACCGATATCTGCGAAGCATCAAGAGATATGA
>JAUXBO010000232.1 GCA_030619345.1 Candidatus Zixiibacteriota bacterium
AAATTTCAGCCATCTTGAAGCAATGCTCGTAGACAAGGGCTACGAATCCATTTGTGGTGTTGATGAGGTTGGTCGCGGCCCACTGGCCGGCCCGGTTGTTGCGGCGGCGGTTATTTTGCCGCACGATTGCAAATTGGAAGGTCTCGACGACTCCAAAAAACTCTCAAGCCTCAGAAGAGAAGCGCTGTTTGAACAGATCATAGCCGCTGAGCTACCCTGTGCCATTGGGATTATCGATAATGAAAGCATCGACAAAATGAACATTCTAAGAGCCTCGCTCATGGCCATGCGAAAGGCAGTCATGGATTTGAAGAAGGCCCCCAGTTTTGTTCTTGTCGATGGCAATCAGCCTATCCCGCATCTTGACTATCCGCAGTTTTCTATTATCAGAGGCGATGCCCAATGCCGCTCAATCGCGGCAGCTTCAATATTGGCAAAAGTGACCCGTGATAGAATAATGGAAAACTACGAAGCACTATATCCGTCGTTCTCTTTCTCCAAACACAAAGGCTACCCCACTGCCGAGCATCTCGAAGAACTCCGTGAACACGGACCCTGTGAGATACACCGAAGATCATTCAAGCCGGTGGCCGAATTGGCTGATCAGTATGTCCTTTTCTGATAACGACCCACCAAAGAAGCAGAGAGTAGAAATTGGCCGCGACTATGAAATAAGAGCGGCGCTTTTTTTTGAGCAGAACGGGTTTGAAGTACTGCATCGTAACTGGCGTTTTGGCCACAAAGAAATTGATATTGTCGTTCGCAAAAATAAGCTGATTGTATTTGTCGAAGTGAAGTCATCGACCACCAAGAAATTCGGCCACCCGGTCGAAAGAGTGGATAATCGCAAAGTGGCAAATCTAACCCAGGCGGCCAGCGCTTACCTGGTGGAAAATGAAATCTCCGGGTGTGATCTCCGGTTTGATGTCGTCACTTTTGTTGCAGGCTCACTGGAACACTATCCCGACGCGTTTGAGGCGAGTCAGTAGAGTCTGTTTCCAGTTTCAGGCTGTCGTCTCTACCGATTTTGATCAGAGAATCCTCTATAACATACAATGAATCTATATGGTGTTGCACCCGCTGTACAAAATATGCATACTGCTCCTCGGCTTTTTCGTAGACCTTAAGAAAGGCCTGAATCGAGTCGGGGCTCATTCCATTTGATGATAATATGGAATCTCGGACGCTGATATACCGTTCAGGTTCGTTATGGTGACGGGCCGAGGCAATCCAGACAGAGGCTGTTATTTGCGCTGTTCGGTCAGCGCGTTCCATCTCAAATGCGGTAGTTCTCTTATCATACCAATTATAAGCACCCAGAATTATGGCTATTATTACAAAAGGGGAGACTCTTTTCAGCCAGATCATATTTTACCAACTTTCAGTTGTTATACACCGTAGAATTCAATAAACTACAAGCCGCCCGAAAGCGGGTCAAGATATTATATGAAACTGAGTTATCCCATAAAGCGGCGCAAGAGCCGGGTAGTAAAAATAGGCAAAGTCCTCATCGGTGGCGGATTCCCGATTGCTGTACAGTCGATGACTACAGCCGATACCCGCGATATTGCCGCGACCGTGGAACAAATCAACCAGCTATTTGAAGCCGGGTGCGATATCGTCCGCATTTCGGTACTCAATCATCAGGCCGGGGACTGCCTCATAAATATCCGCAAACAGGTTGATCCCGACCGACCAATCGTGGCCGATATCCATTTTCAGTACAAGCTGGCCCTTGATGCTATCGAAGCCGGGTTCGACAAAATCCGCATAAACCCCGGTAACATTGGGGCCGAATGGAAAGTCCGCGAAGTTACCCAAGCGGCCAAAGATGCCGGAGTACCGATCCGTATCGGGGTCAATTCCGGCTCACTCCCGAAAGATATTCTGGAAAAATACGGGCATGATAATCCCGAAGCTTTCTGCGAGGCTGCCTTGCGGGAAATCGCCATTCTCGAAGATATGAATTTCAACGACATCGTCATCTCAGTCAAATCAACCAACACCCAAACCGCTTTTTGGGCCTATCACCTGCTGGCCGAAAAATGCGACTACCCGCTGCATATTGGGATCACCGAAGCGGGCACGCTCGACACCGGTTCAATCAAATCGGCAGTCGGGATCGGCGCTATTCTGATGACCGGGATCGGCGACACCCTGCGTGTCTCTCTCACGGCGGACCCGATACATGAGCCAAGAGTCGCCCAACAGATTCTAAAAGCGTGCGCCCTTAAAGACGACGGCCTTGAAGTTATCGCCTGCCCGACCTGCGGACGTTGCCAGATCGACTTGATCCCGCTGGCAGAGTCTATCGAAGCCAAGACCCGTAATATCAAAGCGCCGCTAAAAGTCGCCGTGATGGGCTGCGCGGTTAACGGACCGGGTGAGGCGGCTGCCGCCGATGTTGGCATTGCCGGTGGTGATGGTCAGGGGATGTTGATCAAAAAAGGGGAGATCGTCGCGCGCTTTCCCGAGGCGGAACTCGAACAGCGCCTGCTTGCTGAAATCGAGGAAATGACCGGCGAAAAAACGGGGTAGGGCGATGAAGTTCACCGCACTTTAGACTCTACAGGCTCGTAAAATGACGTATTGATCCCCTACCACAACCTCAAACAGATCGACAGTGACATGGCGGGTTGATCGGGAATCGATGGGAAGCCGATCATTGCCCCTCTTTTGCTTTCCACATCGTTTTGAAATAGTAACTCAAGAACAAGAATGTACCACCCACGCCCAGGAATAAGAGGATTCGCCAAATAGTCTCAAGGTTGGCCAGATCGACCAGGAAGAGCTTGCCTACAACCAGCATCAACGTGATAATCGATACCTTGCGAAGAACCAGGTTATCGAGTCGTAGTCCGGCAATCAGGAGAATCGCAGCGTAAGCACCCCAGGCAATTGAAACATACCCCTGGCCATTTTCAAGCCCCTGAAAATCTCTAAGAAAAACTGCGAGAATCGTTAAATGAAGACCCAGCAGGTAAATCCGTTTTTCATCAACGGTTGTGAGAATTCGCGATACAATCACAAGCATCGCCAAATAAGAAGCATCGGCCAGAGTTGTCAGGTTAAGAATCGGCGTTCTCTGCAAGTCTATCGGGAATGCGACAATACGGGGTAAAAGCAACCTGTCAGCCAGCCAGATGGCAATAATAACAACAAAGAAATTGGCGGCATTGATGCTGATCCGGTCGTTGAATTTCCATGCAATAAGGTGAAGAGTCAAAGCCAAGCCAGTTAGAATAGCAAACAGGAGGTTACCGTCAAACTCGCGCGCAAACAAACCACCCAGGCAGGCAAAAGCGGCGATCAGGTAGATCCGCTTCACGGGTCTGGATGATGCCAGATAAGTAACTGCAAGGGCGGTCCCCGTTGTCCAAAGGTCTGTCAACGCCTGCAAATTGAACAAGGCCGTCCCCTCCCGACCGGTACCAGCGATCCGAATGAAAAGCCAGTATCCCACTATGAAAAACAGCACATGGCTGCTCGCGGCAAGCCCCTTGTCAGAAACTTTTTTACCAATCAGGAAAAGAATGAGCGCTTCTGCTGACAGGGTGAAGAGCAGGCTGTTTCCATCCAGCAGCAGGCTGAATGAGATAGTCAGTAGCAGCAGTCCAACCATCATATGAATATAGGCCAGGCTTTTCAGCTCGTCCCATCTGCTAATGCCATATGCGGCGGCACCGTAGATCACCGCCATTCCCATTGCGATCCAGCCCCAGAATTCTTGAGCTGTATACTTCTCCCAAATAAACATGGAGAGGCTGAGAGCAATCAGGGGGGATGAAATAACAAGAGGAAACGAATGCTTTTCGACAACTTTCTCAAACTCTTCAGACAGAAGCTTCTTGAGATAGTCGAATTTGATATATCTGAATTTTTCGGGTCTGATCTGAGAAAAAATCTCTCGCACGAGCGGGACAACTCCAAACGCCAGCCAGCAGAATACTAGGCCAAGTTGAGTCGCCCAATGATCGGTGCCATAGTTTGTGAGGTTTCTACCAATTACATTATCACAGGCAAGAATCATAATCAGCCAACCGGAGAAAACGGTGAACCAGAGAAGCCCCCGCCAGCTATTGAAAAAATAGATAGCTGCAATTCCGCCGATCAGTACACAAGTGTAAGTTATCAATCCGGGGATATTTCCCTGGCCGGTATACAATAGAAATGGTGTGGCCAGTCCGCCAATAGCTCCAATGAGCGAAAGAACTTGCTCCCCCTGCTTCACTGAAACTCCAATAGCAAAAACTGTCACCAAGACCATAAAACCCATGGCCGTTAGGTGAGGTACTAACTGAAACAACTGAAATGCCGCAAACCCGGTAATATAAAATGTCGCAATACCACCACCGAACATAACCAGACTGAAATGGCGGCGGCGGCCATAGATGCGAAAAGCAATTGCATTTAGAGCGACACCGAGCGTCAGGCCCATG
>JAUXBO010000062.1 GCA_030619345.1 Candidatus Zixiibacteriota bacterium
TCCCGGTAAGAACTGATCCAGTGTCGTTTGGATTTTGAGAATCTCTGCAATCTGATTGTCGATCCACTCAGGCTTGTTCGATGGATCATATCCAATTATTGTACGCCCACCGGGGTGAAATAGCATATCGAGCGCTATTTGTTTGCCAATCAGAAGATCGAATCCGGGTGATACCTCACCACGAACAAAGTACCGTTTGGTCTCTCTGGAATCAGGCGGAACCGCGACAACAGCCTTGTTGACACCGTCGGTCAACCCGGCAATATCTTTTATAATCGTTCCTTCCATAGTTTCGAGCAACCCGTAGTGGGTTTTCTCGTTAAGCAGTTCACCCGGAATCAGCAAGTCAAAACCTGAATCTATTTCAATGAGTGCGGCCAGCTTTGCAGGTATTTTGTCGAGACGGAAGTTTCTCTCTCTGCTCGCGCACAATTCTGTGAATTTCACCAGAGCAGGAAACCAATCCGTGAGCAGACTCAGTCTGTTCACTTTTGACGGCTCTTCGGCAGTGTGACCTGAATTAAAACGAATAAGAAAAGTTTCGGTCTGATCGGGAAGAATAGACGCTGGCAAAGGAATGACAATTGCGCCGCCAGCCTGGCGGAATCCAGTGCTGTCTATCGGAGAACCATGCCAGAGAATGGAGTCGATTAGCAGCTTACCACTGTCATTTGAGATCATAATTGAATCTATCGCGGTATCAGTATGATTGGCGAGCCAGAGTTTCAGGTCTCCGCTAATGCTCATAGAATCGGCGACGATTTGTACCTGCAGTGTATATCGAACCTTCCAATCTGAATTGCTGGCAGCGTTGGCAGAAGAAAACAGGAGTGATAGAATTAAGACTATCAGCAGGAGCGATGTAGAACCGAGCCGAAGGTTGCCAAAAACTTTTGTTCTAAATTGCAAACCGCTATCCGACTTTCGAGTCACTAATCGGAGCCCTACTTCTTAAACAGTCCTTTGAGAAGATTTTCGGCCTTATCCTTAACATTGTCTCCCAACGCTTCGGTCAGGACCGAGTAGTCGATGTCCATCTTGGGATCATCCGAAGTGCCGCCAATGACAATCGGCAGCCTCACCCGCTCAACCGATTTGTCGCTGAAAAAATTAGTCAAACCGCCAACCAGACCTTCCTTGGAGAGAAGTTTTTCAGTCCAGTTTTTGGAGAGCAAAATTGACCCTCGGTAATCCAATTCACCGGAGAATGAATAGGCCCCGCCGATAGTGATATCACCAACCGTACCCAGCTTTGTTTGCAGGTCATCAAGCAGAACTTTACCATCTTTGACGGATACATTCGTGGCTAGCTGTTTGATAGTCTGTTCGCTGTCAAAAGATTCGCCCATTTTCGAGGCAAGCGAGCTGATAGTTGAATGAATCGAGCCGGTCGTGACCATTTTCCCGCTTCGCATATCAGCCTTTGATGTCATCGACATACTATTTAAGAACGCATCGGGGTCCCATCCTTTGGCACTGTAGTTTCCGTCGAGGTTAATTTTGCCAAACAGATGACCACCGAATTTGGTAAAGCGAGAAATGAAGTCGTTCGCCTCAACCTCGGAGGCACTGAATTTACCGGTATAGATAGGTTCTTCAAAGTTGTTCAGGTCGATAGTCGAATTACCAGCTACCTTTCCGGAATAAACATCACCGGTGACATCATAGCATTCAATCTTGCGGTCGTATATCTTCACCTGGCCGGTCAGCGACGTAAACTCCACCTGAGAGTAGATGACCGTATCGATAGTGAAACTACCCCGTCCGTCTATATCGGGCAGAAGTATCATGGAAACGGAATCCTGCGACAAACTTCCTCGGTTCACGCCAGTGCCGGGGGCTGCTTCCGGGAACAACCGGTCAACATCGAAACGACGGGACGAAAGCTGAAAAAGAAAGAGTGGCTTTTTCAGATTGGTGCGATCCAGTCCTTCGATTGGTAACAAATATGGAAACGGATCGGCCAGCTTGCCGGTAAACGAAACGTCGCTGGACTCAAATTCAGCTTTCATCTCTTCTACTTGAATTGTATCAGGACTGATAACCATGACAGCATCAAATCGAGTCAGTTTTTCCGAGAGAAAGTCATCGCTATAATCGGCACCGACGATACTCAACCGGCCATATGAAATCATATTCTCGGGCGACTCTGTCGTGCCGTTTATCGTGAGGTCCAGATTTACCTGACCATTAAGATGAGGATTGCCCTCATTTGGCAGATAGTTTTCGAAAAAGCGGAGATTGAGATTTCCGTTGAAGTTCCCGGTTACAGTGATATGCTGCTGCTCAATCTGCAAACTATCGGCCAGGAGGTAGGCCATCAGATCATTGACACGGCCGTCAAACTCAAAGGCACCTGATTCAATACTACCAGCCAGTCGATTAATTCGTGTCACAGAGTTATCAAAATAAGCATCCAACTCAAAAGATTTGATCGGCTCTGGTAAGTCAGGCGAAGAGAAGCTTCCTTCGGTAATCTTGATACTCCCGGAGAAAACGAAATCCCGAATATTGTCCGGCTGACCCTGAAAGCTGACATCAAAGTCAGCAGCCCCACCGAGTTCCTGATTACTGCCTTCGGGCATGAACGGAGTGAGAAAGGCCAGGTTGATACTTCCGGCCAGTTTGCCGGCGACAGTTGGATTATCGAACGAGTCAATGGTCAGCTGTCCTTTGATTGGTTTGCCGTCAAAGGTTCCGTCTTCAATATTTAGACGAGCGTTGTCGGGCTTGAAATCCAGAACCGCCTGTTGAAACCGCAAGTCTCCCGGGATGCTGTCATGGGCTACAGAAACGCCGCGGAGTTTGATTGAACCGGAATAAACAAACGACTCAGCCCGGCTATCATCGGTCTCTATGTCGGCATCCAGGTCCAAACGCCCCTGCAGAGTGTAGGCATCAAACAGAGCCGCCTGATCAGACGGCAAAAGCTTGATCAACTCATGAATATCCGTGCCATCAGACTGCACATGGAAGCGGCCGACCGAAGATACGTCTCCCATCTTATAGCTGCCACTTAGTTTGAGCGGAATCTCGTTCACCTGCAAATCAGCTTTGTCTACCGAAAGTACGGATTGGTTGAGGTCATACTCGGCATCATAGCGCAACCCAATTGCGAGTGGTGGAAGACCCATTCCGTTTGACAGAATCAGTGAATCTATATGAAGCTCTCCGCTCGATCTAAACAGACCGGACTGAGGGTTGTCCAAAGAAGTAGCCAGAGTAAGCCCGACTGCCTTTATCGATTGGTTGGAGCTATCGTCGGTATACTCCAAAATGCCGTCTGTTATCTCAAACCGGTCGAACGAAACAGCCAAACCGGCTGTCTTTGCTTCCGGAGTCAGTTCTTCCGTGAGTTCAGCAGGGGCCTGTTTTTCCAGCTTCTCAAAGGTATAGTTGTTGAGGCCGTCTTTTCTTTTTGACATAACGATTCTTGGCGAGTTTACGATTAGCCTATCGATCCGAAAGTCACCGCTGACCAGCGGCAGCAATTCCAGTTTCAAATCAATATTAGCCGCGGTCAGGAAATCCCCCTCGGCGAAGCCTTCAGGATTGGCTATCGTCACATTCTCCAGTTTCAATCCGAGCCCTCCCCAGAGAGAGAGGTCAATCGCGTCTACGGACAGGTCACGGCCAAGAATTGCACTCCCCTTCTCAATAGCTAAAGACCTGGCTTTTTCCGCCGGGAAGAACAGCTTGAATCCAACCATCACAGCAATTATCAGGACTACAAAAATCCCGATCAGCCAGTAAGTAATTTTCAGAAGCTTTTTCATATTACTTTCTACAAGTAAGTTTGTCCAAAGTTACAGAATAGAATTGGAACCTGAGAAATCAACCAAAACCGTTAGGATAGCCCAATTTCATCTGGCTGCTACAAGTCGATAGAATCACCCGGTTTCAGGATGACAACTTTGGCACCCGACACTTTGGAAGCAAACTCCGTTGGATCCTGAGCAATAACCGGGAAAGTATCGTAATGCATCGGAACAACTATTGACGGACTCAGAAACTCGACCGCTTTGACGGCATCGTCAATACCCATCGTAAAGTTGTCGCCAATTGGAAGAAAGGCCAGGTCTATCTGGTTCATTTCCCCAATCAACTTCATGTCCAAGAACAGTCCGGTGTCGCCGGGATGATAAATAGTTTTGCCGTCAATGGTAATCAAGAATCCCGTGGCCGGACCGGTATAGCGCGAAGCATCCTCGCCGTATCCCCCGCCATGCAGCGCCATCGTCATCTTGACTCTACCAAAATCGAAATTATGCGCTCCCCCGATATGCATCGGGTGAATATTACAGCCCTCTCCGGCGCAGAGATTGGCCAACTCGAAATTTGCAATGACAGTGGCGTTGTTTTTCTTGGCTATGGCAACACCATCGCCAACATGATCACCGTGACCATGGGTGATAAGGATAAATTTGGCCTCGACATCATCGGGCTTAATCGGTGAGAGTTCGTTGCCAGTGATGAACGGATCAATAATGAGCTTGTGAGCCTGACTCTCGATTCCTACGCAGGAATGACCATAAAATGTTACTTTTGACATATTGATTCTACCTCTCTTTTACAGCGGTTTGAAATCAATATTGCCACCAAGTCCCATTGAGTCAAGAATGAGTTGTGTGCGGTTGATAAAGATTATTTGAGATAGAGCAGTTTTACCGTTTGGGAACCGGCCGGAAATTTCATCCGGCAGAGATACAACCCGGACGGGACTATCAGCCCGGAGTTATTGCGACCATCCCATAATATAGCATAATAACCGGGCTGCCTGACACCACTTACAAGCTGTGAGACCGTCTGTCCCAGCAGATTGTAGATGCCTATTTCAACCTGAGCTACTTGCGGTACGGAGTAATTGATACGGGTACTGCTGTTAAATGGGTTCGGATAGTTTTGCAGCAGCGCAAACGATGTCGGTAGATCTCCGATATCGGCACCGCCCACAGCGGTAGTAGAACTGTCAGGGTCACAGACGTCGCCTTCGCCGTCATTGTCTTCATCAGCCTGATTCGGATTGTAATTATTGGGACAGTTATCGCATACATTCCCAACTGAGTCCAGGTCAGTATCTTCCTGACCCGGATTATGATCGGCCATACAGTTGTCAACATCATCGGCAATGCCGTCGCTATCAGCATCAAACATAGAAACGACCACAAACTGAATGTCACAGGAATCAGCCAAGGAACCGTCACTGACAATAACCGTAAAATTGAAAGTTGTGTCGGCAGCTATTGAACTGCTAAACGTCACCAGCCCGGATGAGTCGACCTTGATCACTATGCCAGGGGGCACGGACCCGGTGACCAATGACACTCCAATGGAGTCACAGTCTACAGGGTCAAATAGCATCTGATGTGTGGCTGTGTCGGCCAGCAACAACGTGTCTACACTGTTGCATCCCGCCGTGAGAAGAGGTGCCTCGTTTGTGAAACTAATATCTATGATGCAAGTGTCGCCACAGCGATATTGATCGCAGGAAATGGCCGCGATTGACTGACTCATCCCCACATCAGCCAATGACGGCGTGTATCTCCACTCCCCCAAAACTGAGTCTATCATCCCCGGTCCTTGAACAAGCTGGTACCAGACCTGGTCCGCATCGGGGTCAACTGCCAGGAATGTCCAGACCGCTTCTTCGCAATGATCGAACGAAAGGATGAGATTGCAATTCGTTATCTCGGGTGGGTCGTTGACAAAATGGCCAATTGTCCAGCAATACGGACCACCCCAATCGGGAAGAACAGTGCCGAGCCCGGACCAAATCCATGCCCCCTGAGCTGGAAACCAAGCCGAATCAAGACAGATTCCAAGCCCAGTGTCAGCGCAATTGAGGGTGGTGGTAAGAATATAGGCTACCTCTGAGAATCCACTCTCAATGCCACCACTGTCGGTGACGTTCGCTGAGAATCCCAGCGTATCGGCGCTGACCCCAGGGAAGTATGACCGGAAGCGGTATGCATCAAAATAGGTCGGCCAGTTGATCGAGGGATTCCATTTTGATCCCGAGGCGTTAATCGTCGCACCGTCATTAGAATAGAGGCTAAACCCGTTCTGGACCATGGTCACCGAGCCTCCGGATAGATTGCTTATGGAAAGATGGAACTCCGCTGTTCCTATTCGACAATCCAGTTTGGCGCTATCTTCCGGATGCAGCCCGTTAACGTGATCTAATTTGACAATAGACTGAGCCACTGTTGTAACCGAGATCAGCCAGCAGGCAGAGATGAGAAAGACTACACGTTTCATGCATCCAGCCTATCAGACAGAGGTATAAAAATCAACAAAAATGGAGTGGGGAACCGAGATACAATTTAATCTCACCCAGCTATGACGCCCCCGCCCAACAAGATATCACCATCGTAGAATGCGACTGATTGGCCGGGAGTTATGGCCCGCTGTTTGTCTATGAATTTAATGCGGACTGATTGATCCGTCAAAAGTTCGATTTCCGCCGGACTGGGTATATGAAGATAGCGGATTTTAACGTCGGCGTTGAAAGTGCGAGCACCGGAGTCGGAACCGCTAGCTTCGCCGGTGTCGAAACCACAGGGGTTTCGACCTACAATGGGAGAAAAACCAACCCAGTTGATCTGCTCAGCAATCAGCTCATCACGAAATAGTGAATCGTTGTCGCTAACAATAACGCGACTGTTCTCAGCATCTATCTCTTTCACATAGAGCGGTGTCGGGTGAGTGAGCCCCAATCCCTTGCGCTGGCCAATCGTAAAAAACTCGGTTCCCTCATGACGGCCCATAACCCGTCCGTCTTCGTGAACAATATCACCCGGTATGAAACTTCGCTCTTTTCGCTTCTCCTCGTACTCCCTGAGAAAGCGGCGATAGTCATCATCAACCACAAAGCAAATTTCGCGTGACTCAGCTTTCTCAGCTGTGCGGAGTTCGTGCTTTCGTGCGATATCGCGAACCTCTGTTTTTTTCAGGCTGCCCAATGGCATAAGGGTATTCGCCAGGGCATCCTGCGACACCCCCCACAAAACATAGGACTGGTCGCGTGTACTGTCTACCCCCTTGCGAATAGTCCAGCGTCTATTTTTGAGTTGTTCAATCCTGGCATAGTGACCGGTGGCCATATAATCACAGCCAAGTTCACGCGCTTTTTTAAGGAACGTGTTCCATTTGATATCAGAGTTACACTGTACACATGGATTGGGAGTACGGCCTTTGTGGTACTCCGACACAAAATCTTCGATGACGGAATCTCGAAAATGAGCCGACATATTCAGCACGTAAAATGGTGCGCCGATTTTGTCGCAAACTAAACGACAATCAGTAATCGAGTCAATCGTACAGCAACGACCGTCTTTGTAGATGTCGGCCCCCACGTCGACATAGTCCCAGAGCTTCATGTGCGCCCCGACAACTTCGTAGCCCTGCTCTTTGAGAAGCAGAGCGGCTACCGAAGAGTCAACCCCTCCGGACATAGCTATGAGAACTTTTTGGGACATTATCCGCTCGGCCGCCGATCTGAGATTATTTCTTATGATAGATGGGGGACAATTCTCTAAGGCGTTCGACAATCGGAGGCAGTTCGGCCAGAACATAGTCGATCTGCTCTCTGGTCGTGGATCGTCCCATAGAAATTCGGATAGCGCCATGAGCTTCGACCGCCGGGATATTCATAGCCGTAAGTACATGCGAAGGTTCCACGGCTCCCGAAGTACAGGCAGACCCGGAAGAGACTGCGACACCTTTTAAGTCAAGTGACAACACCAGTGATTCACCTTCGGTACCAGTCAGCGAGAGGTTTATAGTCTGGGGTATCCGGTTATGTCTCGGTGAGTTTATGCGAACGTCCTCTATCTTCTGCGTGATTTGTTCAATAAAATAGTCTGCCAATTTGGAAAGACGGTTGAAGTCTTCTTCGCGGCACTGCTCCGCGATTTCAAGAGCCTTGGCAAGGCCGACCACACCGGCAATATTCTCGGTCCCGGGACGGCGTTTTTTTTCGTGCGAGCCACCATAAAACAGGGGAGCAATCTTTATTCCTTCACGCACGAACAGACCACCACAACCTTTGGGACCATAAATCTTGTGCCCGGTCAGTGAGAGCATGTCGACATTTAACTCGGACACATCAACCTTGATTTTCCCGATTGACTGTACGGCATCGGTATGAAAGAGTGTGGATTTCTCGTGGGCCGCGGCGCTCAGGGCTGCGATATCCTGAACCGCACCCGACTCGTTATTGCCATGCATCACCGACACCAGAAAGGTGTCCTCACGCAGAAGACGCGTGAGTTCATCGGCGGACGAAAATCCCTCGCTATCGACAGTGAGAAGATCCAGTTCGAATCCATCATTATCAACCAAATGTTCGGCAGGCTCAAGCACAGCAGGATGTTCCGCAGCTCCAACAATGATATGCTTTTTGCGATCTTTGAATCTGGCTGCTGTTCCGAGGATGGCAATATTATCAGACTCTGTGCCACCGGAAGTAAAGTAGAGTTCCTGCGGTTTGCAATTTATGATCGATGCAACCATCTCGCGACTGTTTTCCAATGCGACCTTAGCGTCCCTTCCCCACTGATGCACTGACGAAGCATTACCAAACTGACCACTCAAGAAAGGGATCATTGCCTCGGCGACCCTTGGATCAACCGGGGTGGTAGCGTTATGATCTAAATATATTTGTTCCATCGTATATCCTGTACTTTCATATTCCTCTTATACGTTTAGTTCATAGCAGAAGATTGTGAATTTCCACCGTGTTAGAATGCGTATAATATAGTGAAATGCCAGCGTTCGGCAACCTCAAAGCGGTCGGTGGGAAGCACTCGAGCGTAGTCAAGACGGATGGGGCCAGCCGGTGACACAATCTGAACACCGGTTCCATAAGAAAGGGCCAAGTCGCGATACCTAAAGTCAGACATCTCGGCAAAGCCATTACCGATATCGATAAACGCCGATTGCCAAAGTGGCAGGGTCGAGAAAAAATCTTTAAGGATCGGGACGACACTGAATATCTGAATCGTTCGCCACCTGAATTCATGGTTAAAGGCCAGTGTAAAACTGGCGCCAAATGACACGGAGTCAGCGCTCAAGGGACCAAGACTGTTTTCACGAAATCCGCGCACAGAGTTGGCCCCGCCGAGGTAAAGGCGGTCGTTGATAGGCACTTCAGCAGACTCTCCAAATTGTTCCACCCATCCCGACATAATTCTGGTCGCCATTATCCAACCGGGCCAAATTTTTTCATACCGAGCAAAACTCGCTTTGAACTTAGTGAAATTATCGTCGCCACCCAGAAATCCTCCGTAGTATTCCGCATTAAGTTCCACCAATACACCACGACGGGCAATGAAAACGTTATCACGGCTGTCACGACGGAAGTTGAAGTATAGATTGCGCCGAACCGAAATACCCTCGATGTCCTTGATCTCCTGTTTCAATTCACTGGAGACGCCCAGTATTTCAACGGACTCGTACTCAATGCCAATGTTAGTGCGAACTTTGGTGCCGAAATTTTTGATCGTAGCTGCCGAGGCCGACCACGATTCTATTTTGTAATCCTGAACGGGGTCTTTGAGACGTGGTTCGTATTGTCCGGTCAACTGAAGCGGCATGCGAATTCCCAGGAACCAGGGTTCTGTAAACCTGAGTCGGTATCGATGGGTTACCAGCCGGATATCATCGCCCAGACTAAATGAATAATCAGAGATGAATTCGTAACGACGGGATCCCCGGAAATTTCGTTTGCCATAGGTACCGGACAAATCCCAAATCAAATCCTTGAATTGAGACTGGCCAGCACCAGTACGAAAGGTTACAAAGCGGGGCTTGCGCTCCCGCACCTGCAGTGTAAAATCCGGTCGAAGACGGTCGATACTTTCCTCTGCCTGATACAGTTGGAGGGTGCTGAAATACCCCGACTCGAAAAGTCGTCGCTGGGACTCAAGGATGTCTTCGCGGCGATACACCTTGTCTGGTTTTATCTTAACTTCGCGCGCCGCTGCATATTCAGGGTAATCTTTGGTGCCAGTGATAGAAATATCTCCGAAGTGAACCAGAGAATCTGACACCACCGTGTATTTGACAGGAGCATTCATTGAGACTGAAGAAGAATCGATAGAGAATTCAATCTGGGCATAAGGGTAGCCGCCATTGGCGAGGATCGTTTTCATATCAAAAGCTACCTGCCGAAGCTCA